>DSAR01000243.1 GCA_011046405.1 Chloroflexota bacterium
GTATAAACGTTGTGATCCCCCCCTGGTCTTCCGCCCAGGAACCGCCACGCACCAGGTGCTCTCCAGTTCCTCCAGGCCCCTTGGGGTTGTAGTAGGGAGAATCTTTGTAATAATACCTGCTATAAACGTCGTTTACCCATTCACTGACGTTACCAGCCATATCCAATGCCCCATATGGACTGACATTATCAGGGTAACTGCCCACCGCTGCCGTATCTCCTCTACAAAGATTGTAATTGACTCGAGCACACGAAGGCGCGTCATTGCCCCAGGGATACTTGCGCAAATCTGTCCCCCGGGCCGCCTTTTCCCACTCGGCCTCGGTGGGCAAGCGTCTCCCCACCCATTGACAATAGGCGTGGGCCTGATGCCAAACGACGTTGATCACCGGGTAATTGTTATAGCGAGCATTCGTGTAATAATCTTCGCGCTTGTTTGACGCATCAGAGCGAGGGGGCGTGCAAGCGCCTGCTTGGACGCAGGCACGATACTGGGCATTGGTGACTTCTGTCCGGTTGATGTAAAAGGCGTCCAGATAGACGCCGTGAACGGGCCGGGTATCCGAGTCACAACCGCCAAAGAGGTCGTAGGCACATCCCATCAGGAACATACCTTCAGGTACAAAGACCTCTTCAGAGACATTGACCACTGGTTTAGATACGACGGCCCGGGTAAAGATCAGTAAGATCGTGACAAAGATTGTTGCTACGAGTCCCAGGCCCCGAAAACCCGATGAAGAAAGACGATGTTTGATTCGTGCTTTCATGGTGATTTTTTCCTCTCTTGAATGCAAGGTTGTGTATTGGCGAGAATCCGGTTGCCCTCGACCGGGACCCTCGCTCCTGATACCGGTAGTCGTTGCCCGGTTTGCCATACGTACATCCCGACCCACACCCGGTCACCTTCGAGTCTCTCCGGCACGTCCAGCCAGCGTCGATCGAGAATCTGGTCGTGACGCCGCCAATCTGACGTGGGATAATAGCCCATCGCCGGCGGCCCGTCGGCCTGGGTGATGATCTGGCCGTCCCGTTCGTAATGCACGAACACAGTATAATCCACGTCGATGGCCTCCCGGCTATACCAGTGCAATTGGAGTGTGACCAGGCCATCGCCCGGGATCGTGCAACTATCCACGAGGCCGATCCCCGGCTCCAGTCCGGCCAGCAGCTCACCGGGCACTTCGGTCGGCGTGGCGACGAACTTGAGGTAGGCCGGATGGGGCGAGGGGTCCTGATGCGTCGTCGCCCACGGCCCCTCGTACACCTCGATCAGTGCCTGAGGGGGTAACCAGGCCAGCAGGTCGGATTTCCAGAACTCGGGATAGTATTGATTATACCATCCGTAAAAGAGGGTAGGCAAGTTAGGATTGGGCGTTACAGAGTCAATCTCACCAGCTCCCGGGACATTAAATCCTGGTGAATCTGGAATTAAGAAGTGCGCATTGACTACGTCTTTCCACAACTGGAATTGCACGAATACCTGCCGGTCGGCGCGTCCTGGTGTGGGAGAAACACGCCAGGCGTCTTTTGTCCAACCCGTTTCCAGGTAGGCGTTAATATCGTGAGCAAGCTCCACGCCAGCGCATTCAAAACGATAACAAATTCCCGGTTGGGATGCGGGATGTTCAAGGGTGCGCCAGGCGTTTTTGCTCCAGTCGAGTTTACGATAAGCGCCTGGAGCGGCGGCGGGTTGTTCTATGCTATCAAATTCGAATGCGTGGCGGATGTCTGTCATAGTGGGATAACGAATAAAGTAATGCCACGTCGTGCTGCCCAAGCCAACGACGAGGATAACGCCAACGAAAGTCGCCGACCAATAAGGTTTGCCTCTTTTCACAAGCTGTTCCCAGCACCAATCCAGGCCAATGGCGGGGAAGATAGCGATGAAGGGTAAAATGCCCATCATACGGATAAAGTGCGGGCAATCTTCCGTTAGCAGCGAGGGCAGCAACATAGCAAGGATCCAGAGTAATAGAAATGCGGTTGCGTATTCCTGTTTGAAGCGACGGCATGCCAGCCATAGTCCGAGATAGAACATAGTCCCCAAAGCGGGGTCGAAAACTGGCCGTAGCGGCACATTGTGCCGGCTGACAAAATCTCCTTGGAATGTGAACATACTGAGGGTATTAGAGATATTGCGCAGCAGCAACTGCCCTGGGTTGGAGACTGTGAAGACGCCTACGGCAATTTGCGTGCGCAGGAAGATATCTTCCCAATGCCTTGCGGTGAAGAGAAGAAAGGGCGACATAATCGCTAATGCGGGCAGGGTAAAGCACAGCCATTGTTGTAGCGAGGGGATTTTAGGGGAGCGTCGTCGCAACCACACATAACCCACGAATAACATCGTGGGTAAGATCGCCGCGCGTGCGGCAATGTAAGTGTATATCAGAGCTCCCGCAGCGACGCCGCCCAATCCCAGAAACCAGTTTTTTGAGGTGCGTACTCCCCGCGCGACCATCCACACACTCAACGATGTGAACAGGGGGATCAATATCGCGCGAAACCCCACACGGCTAAAATGAATGTGCCACAACGTGACGGCAAATACTGAGGTTGCCAGGGTTGCTATGCGTCGCCCGTAGAGTTCTTTTGTCATCCCGTAACAGGTAAATAACGTCAATATACCTATGATGAGTGAGGGGAAGCGCACAGCCAGTGGTGATGCGCCCCAGAACCATACGGAAAGCGCAGTCAACCAAATGAAAAGCCCCTCGCGCCCGAAATTGGTATCGTAAAATACACGTATATCACCCTGTAGCGTGGTTAACGCATCTATGCCATGATACGCCTCGTCCCGGTACAGCCCTGGCGGAATTTGGCGGAACTGTATCATGCGCAAGGCAATGCCGATAGCCAGGGCGACGATCAACATCCAGCGCCATCGGCCAGATCGCCCCTCGTACCGGGGACGCTCTTTCTTGTCATCGCGAACTGGGGCAATCAATGGTATACCTCTACTTTTCTTCCAGGGGCACGAAGACGGCGTCCGACGCCGGCGCGCCCGTCACTGGCCAGCGCGCCATGGTATCCAACCAGTAGACGCCCACCCGCAGCCAGGCCAACGAGCCCGCCGGCGCGTTGGAGAAGCGGTGCCGCTGCACGAAGACGTCTCCGGTCCGCAGGTACAGGGGCGAGATCCCCAGGCCGTCGGCTACTCCCAGCGTCTCCCCCTCCGTCGTGAGCAAATGGCCCATGATCGAAATAGGGCGCGTGATCGGTTCCCCGGCGTCCAAGGCGACCCACCACCAGGTCTCCACGTCCAGGCCTTCTTCTTCCTGGTAGGCCGCCGCGCCCAGGAAAGCGAAGCGACCGTCGAAAAGCACGGTGCCGCTCGCCGGTGCCGCGCTCGCCAGGCCGCCGGGCGCCGCCTCGACCGGGGCAACGTACGTCGACGAGGATACCAGAGGCCTGACCGGGACTGATGAGACCTCATAGAGCACGAAAGTCGGGGACTGATGGTCGCCAATCTCGCGCTCGTAAGACAGGTGAGTGTCCGGATCTCCCTGGAACAGGCGCCGAGTTAAGAAGGGATCAACGGGCGTGGGGGGACAACGCAGGAAAGTCGGCAGGCAAAGCCCGGATTCCTCGATCAAATCGTGATTGAGGGCGTAGATACCTTCCGGGCGCTCATCGTCCACCGGACTTTCCGGACCATTCTCCCCCGTTTCTCCAGATGGATAGAGCCAGGTCTGGGTGCAATCGAAGCGGATCTTCCGCAGTTCGTCCAACCCTGTTCCCCGGGCGATGGCAGCGTCGTCCAGGGGCATATGCGGAGCGGTGCACTGGGCGAACCAGGTCACGCGATGGGGAGGCACGTCGTATAGGAGCAGTGTCTCGTGAAGGATCCCCGCAGGTTCCCGGTGCCGGAACCACTCGTAGGCGAAGGGATCGCCGATATTCATACCCTGCAACTGAGTGGCATTCACGATGTAACGCCCTGGCGCGGGCAAGAATGGGGACGCGGGAGGCTCGACCCGCGTGCCGGGGTGTGTCTGCGCGTATGCGTAGAGCGCGTCCGCAGATTGTCCCCATTCCACGTTGGAATCAGACAGGTAACGGTAGCCCCCCTCGGGCCCGCCCACCAGTTGGTTGAAATAGGCGATTTCATTGGGATACGCTCGCCCGGCCTCGATGACCAGCCAGGCCAGTAAGCCGACGGTCAAGTAGCGTAGCCAATGTGGCCACCGCGACCCACGAGCAAATAACCCGCTCAAGCCCCCACCAGCGAGTAGGTAGAGAAAGGGATGGATAGGCAGCAGGTGACGGTAACCTATGTTCATCCCCCACCCTATCGCCATCGCCGCGTAGAACAGGGGGAATAGAAGCAGAGTAAAGGCCCGTCGGCATAAAGGGCGATCGACGGCAATGCCCGGCGCACGACGAAGGATGGCGGCCGCGCCAATGACCAGGCTAAACAGCAACGGCAAGGGGTTTTTTATAAGAAAAGCCACCGGAAAATACCACCACCAATTCCCATACTTGCGCATACCCAGCGCGAACACCCACCGACCGCCGGCGCCCGGCGACATAAAGCGCACTTCCTCCCAATAGGCCGGCGCGGGTAAGGGAAAGGGCAGTCCCTCGACACGACCCACGGTGAAGCCGTAGCACGCCCAGATGAACGACAGACTAACGATGCCGGCAGCGACGCCCTGGGTGAAACAAAGCCGACGCTGGCTCGCTTTACGCCGGAAAAGAATATTCCCTACGACGATCAAGGCAACGGTCGCCACCCACAGGACGCCGGAGGATTTCGACATCATGGTCAGGCCCAGCAGCGCGCCCGCCCCCAGGGCCAAGCGCCAGGCCGGTCGTTCCATCCAGCGCCACGTGAGGTATAGGGCTGCGGTCCCCAACGTACTCGTCCCCATATCCGTGCAGGCTAAGCGACCATTGGCGAGAATCAGGGGATCGAAGGTCAGCAAGAACAGCGCCAATAGTCCGGCCTGAGCCCCCCAGAGTTCCCGGCCCCATCGAAAAACGAGCGCTCCCAGGAGTACGGTCAAAAACACGATTGGCACCCGGGCGACGATCGGATCCTGTTCCACGCCATAGGGAGGGAGCGTCATGGGATAGTTATTCAAGGGAGCATCGAAACGGGCCCACCCAATCTGCGCCCGTTCGACCCGGAACATCTGGAACGCAAAGTCCTCGACGAAAGCGCGTAAATAGACCTCCCAGCCGGCTAACTTTTCCAAAGGGATGTCAGGATTGGCCAGATAAGGCAGGAATGCTTCCATCACATTGAGGAGGAGCGGTTGGCCGCGCAGGGGGGACATCCAAAAAGCATCCGTCCCCCGGGCCAGTACGGCGTAGCCGAAGGCAACGTGACCCATCTCGTCCGTGGTGATGGAAACTCGCCGGGCGCCCATCAAGAGCGAGGTGAATAGGATCAAGAACAGAGCTATGCCAATCCAGGAATAGACTTGCCTTTGGTTGATTTGCGGGCGCCAGTTTTTGAAAACGGATTGGAATGGCGTGAGTAAGATTCTCAACGAGTGATCCTTATGCGCAGGAACAGAACTTGATTCTCCGCTCCCACTTTCGTTGTCCATGGGGCCATCGTATCTAACCAGTAAGCGCCTGTTTGGAGCTGGTAGTCGCCCTCTGGGATTTCCTCGGGTGTGGAGAGTCGGTGTCGCTGGACTATTATATCACCCGCGTACCACTGGTCAACCGGTATACCCAATCCATCCCCTACGGCGACGGTCTCGTCCCGATCGTTGATCAGGTGCATCTTCAGCGATGCAGGGCGCGCCGGTCGTGCGAGGACGCGCCAGTAGGTCAACACGTCCACCGTGGCTCCCGCCTGGAGGGTGTCGGGGGCGGCGTACCCCAGGAAGGCGAGGGTGTCTTCCAACACGACCTCTGACGTCGGGTTGGGTGGGACGATAAGAGCGCCCGGGGAGGGGGTGCGCTCCCATTCCCAGATGGCAAAGGCTGGCGATTCGCCCGGCGTCGGTTGCACGTAACTCAGGTGCAAGGCGTCTATAGACAATCGTCTCACCCAGTCGGGCCACCACGCCAGGCGCCGGGTGTCGTCAGTCGGCCAGCGCAACCCGTCGATTCCCGGCGTCGCTCGCACGTACCAGCCAGCGGAGGTGCCGCCATCGGGAAAGATCCAACTCTGCCGGCAATCGAAGTAGATCCGCCGCAGTTCGTCGGAGCCAAAGCCCTCGACCAGCGTTTCATCCGCCAGTGGAACGACGGGTGTGGTACACTGGGCGACCCACGTCCCTGTGTTCTCCTCCACCCGGTAGAGAAACATCACGTGCCCGATTTTTGCCAGCGGCGGGCGGTGCCGGAACCAGTCGTAGGTCGAGGGCAGCGGCAGGGGCACGCCGTCCAGCGTCGTCGCGCTGATGGCGTAGAGACCGGGCGCCGGGTTGAAGCGCCGGGGGAGCACCGGCGGCGCGCCCTTCATCGGCGCGATGGGTTCGTAGCGCACGCCGTACGCCGCGGGATCGAGAAAGGTGAACTGGGAGAGTTTCACCGGTCCCAGATCATGCTCGCGTTGGTAATCGGCCAGCGCCTTGAGCGTCTGTCCCCAATCGGTGTTGGAATCGGCCAGGAACCGGTATCCCCGGCCCGCTCCTCCGGCGATGGCGTTGAAATAGGCCAGGTAGTTGGGGGCGATGGAGAGGGAGGTGATGGGCTGAAGGAGCAGCAAGGCAAAAAACGTAAAACGCAAAACGCAAAGTGGCAGGCGGGATGTGCGTACCTGCGCGAGCAGGGTGAGGCGAGATGCGGATACGTAGAGGAACGGCAGGATGGGCAACAGGTGGCGATAGCCGATGTTGATGGTGCTCATCAGGCTGGAAACGGCATATACCAGGGGAAAGAGGCCCAGGGCCAGTTCGTCCACCAGACCACGCCGGCGCCCCAGGAACAGCGCGACGATGGTCGACGCGCCGAACAGCAGGGTAGGCAGCGGTGTCTTGAGGGCGAAAACAACCGGGAAATACTGCCACCAGCCGTGCATACGGTTTTGGCCTAACAGGAAGGACTCGCGCCCGTAGGCGATCACGTCCCGCAGGCGCAACCAACGCTCGACGTGGCTCGCCGCTGGCAAGGGCAGCGCCCCCCCGGCGATCTGGGGCAGCGGGCGTATCTCGAACAGGTACAGCCCCCATACCACCACCGCTGCCGCCATGACCATCCCACTGTAGGCGAGCGTCTGGCGCAAGACCATCTCCTTCAACATTCCATGTCTGCTTCCCCGTTTCCAGGCGTCCAGCAATGCCAACAATCCCAGCACCGGCAGGAGCAGGGCCGCCGTCAGCTTGGCCCCCTGGGCCAAGCCCAGCAACAGCGCGGCTACACCCCACCGACGCCAACAAGCGGGCGCCTTCAGATAGCGGGCAAAGGCCCACACGGCCCAGAAGATGAAGGCCAATGCCCCCATATCGGTCGTCGCCAGGCTGCCGTGGGCCAGGATGTTGGGATCGAAGGCCAACAGGTACAGCACAAACAGCCCCGCCGTCGGGCCAAAGTAGTTGGCCGCCCACCGGTAGACCGTGGCAGCCAGGAGCAGCGTGAGCAGTGCCACCAGTACGCGGGAAGGGACGATGACCCGGTCGATCGGCCGGTAGGCCAGCAGGGTCTCCTGGGCAACCGAGATCAGGTCCCCGGATTCCCAGCCGGCGGCCTGCTCCGGCGGGCGCAGGTCCGGCGCGAGGAAAAGGGGCCAGGCGAAGATCGCCTTGACCAGCGGTACGTGCTCGTCCATCAGCCGCATTTGGCCGGTGCGGAGATATTCGTAGCCGCTGGTGATGTGGAAGCCCTCGTCAATCGTCATCGAGAGCTGCGTCGCAGCGGCGAGCAACTGCGCAAACATCACGGCGAGCAATAGGAACGCGATCCACGACAAGCGGCATTGTGCAGTTTCAGATCTTGCTTGCTTCATCTTTCAACCTTGATTTGGCCGAGCAATAGCCGGTCGCCGAGCACCTGGGCATCGTACAAGATGGATAGACGTCGTAAGTCGGGCAGCGTATAAGCGCCGGTCTGAAGCCAGTAAACGCCCGGTGAGGTCTCAGGCGGCGGCGCGATCTCGTGAAACTGCACGATCACATCGCCCGGCCGCCACTGGTCGACGGGGACACCCAACCCATCTCCCACCGCAATCGGCGCGCCGTTTGCATCCAACAGGTGCGCCATCAAAGATAACGCTTGCGTGGGCGTTTGCATGACACGCCAGTAAGTCTGCAACATCGTCGGAGCAGCCACATCCATTTTCTCTGCAGCCACGTAACCCAAAAACTCGACGTCATGGCCCACCTTCACCGGCTGCGTCAAGCGCATCCCTTCCGTCTCGGCCTGCGCCGGGGGCCAATCGCTGGGAGCAGCGTAGATGGGGGATGGCTTCAGTTCATTCAACGGCGCCCGTTCAAACCACTCGTAGACCGCAAAGGGCGGGACGGAACCGGTGCGGGTCTGTTCGTAGGCCAAGCGCGCGCGCCGGGCGTGGACCAGGCTCGGTTCCAGATCCCCGACGTCGCGGGAGAGCACGTACCAGCCATCCCCCGGGGGGTAGAGCCAGCTTTGTGCACAGTCGAAGTGGGTCAAGCGCAGATCGTCTCGCCCCAGGCCCTCCTTCAACACGTCCGGGGGCAAGGGCGCGACGGGATGGGTGCATTGCGCCGCCCACTCGCCGGGGACGTGCTCGTCGATCTCGTAGACGAACATCGCGTATCCCACCCGCTCCACGGGCGTCCTCTTGCGAAAATAGTCGAACATCTCCGAATCGGCCACCACGACCCCCTGTAACGTGGTGGTGCTGATGGCGTACACACCCGGCGCCGGGTTAAAACGGCGGGGCAGCACCGGCGGCGCGTCGGGCCAGGGCGGTAACGGAGTGTAATCCAGATCGTAGGCGTGGGGATCGTTGATCGTGTACTGGCTCAGCCCGAATTCGATTATGTGGTGTTCGTCGACGTAACGTTTCAGCGCTTTCCAGGTCTGTCCCCAATCCAGGTTCGAGTCGACCAGGTAGTGATATCCCCCGTCTACCCCGCCGGCGAACAGATTGAAATAGGCCAGGTGCCATGGGGATAGAGCCACCGTGACGAGAACGTAGCCGCCCAGAGCGACGCCTGACACGGCGCAGAGTGCGGCGCGGAGTGCGGCGCGGAATGCGCGGGGTTGGAAACGCCAGACCCAGGGCGCGAGACGCGAGACCCACACGAACAAGAAAGGCAATATGGGCAGTAGGTGCCGGTAGCCGATGTTGATCCCACTGGTCAGACTGACCCCAAAGTAGAGCAGGGGCAGCGATAACATAGCGGTTTCGCCACGCCATCCCGCCGACCGGATACGCCGGCTGATCAACCCCAGCGCCGTCAGCAGAATCAGGGCCAGGGTTAGCGGCGGTGTCTTGAGGGCAAAGGCGACCGGGAAGTAATACCACACCCCGTGGTGGTAGTTCCGTCCCATCAAAAAAGCGGAGTGGCCCTCACGCATATGCTCCTGAAGCTTGAGCAGGGGCAGGAAATGGCTCGGCGCCGGGGTCGGGAAATCCCACCCGGGCACAGCACCAAACTCGAAACGATACAATGCCCACAACACGACAAATGCCACGGCGCTGGTCGCCAGTGCCTGCCCCAGGTATGGGCGCAGGGATCGTTGGGATGGACGGGCCACCAGGATAAACAGGCCGAAAATCGGCAACAGCATTAAAACCGTCGATTTGACCCCCAGCGCCAAACCTAATACGACGGCCGCAACTAGTCCCCGTCGCCACGACGGGCCGTCTGGCTGCCTGATCCACCGCCAGAAGGTATACGTGGCCGCGAAAATAGCGCACGCCGCCCCCAGGTCGGTGGCGGCGACGCTGGCGTGGGCCAGGATATTGGGATCAAAAGCGCACAATGCCAGCGCTAGGAGCCCGGCCCGCCATCCAAACGCATCAGTCGCCCAGCGATAGACCAGCGCAGCCAGCAGCACCCCTACGAGCATCGTCGGCACCCGGGCGGCAAATACCAGTGGCTCAATGGGGCGATAGGGCACGACGACGTGCTGCGCCGCGACGATCAGGTTCCCCTCGTCCCAACCCGGCACGTTGCGCGGATCATGCAGAGACGGCCGGGCGAGCAACAAGGGCGCGGCCTGCAGCATTTTGAGCAGGGGCGGATGTTCCTCCACCAGGCGGTAATCGCCGGTCACCAGGCAGGCGTAACCACTCGTGATGTGCAGGGGCTCGTCGAGCGTGATAGACGTATGGCGCGCGGCCAGGGCGACCTGGGCAAATAGGGCGAAAAGCAATCCATACGCTACGAGTTGCTGACGTTTTTCCAACAGAACAATCCTTTTCCTATGAGTATGCTAGGCAAGGTATCTTCTCAATAAGTTGGGGAGCTGTGGCCGGTCTCCCGACCGAGCCACAGCGGGCACGGTCAGGAGACCGGCCCGAGCGAGTTTGCCCCGGTTTATTGAGATGATACCTAGGCAAGTATACTAGGACGACTTCAGGTGTCAAGTAGCTTAAGACTTGACAAGATAAAATAGCCTGTTAAACTCTAACAAATGAAACGTTCTTCATCCAAACTGAAGCATTATTGGTTCGCTGTTGCTTTACTGTTTCTCCTCTTTGCCCAGTTGGCGACGAGTACGTCGGTGAAGTCAGCCACCTTCCACGACCAACATTTGCCAGCTATGGTTATGTGGATTTGACGACTATGGACTGGCGAATGCAAGTATATCATCCGCCATTTGTCCACCTTTTGACTGGATTGACCCTTTGGACATTACCGAATCGCCCAGACCCTCGCGCGTTATCTGCTTGGTCGAATAATCCCGGCCTTATTGAAACCGCCTGGGAAGTCCTCGATGCCTTTGATCGTCCGCTGGATGTTTTGATCTTTCCCCAACACGTGGTCGTGATGGGACTGACATTGATACTGGGGGCAGTGCTGTTCCGTTGGGCTAAAGCGTGGCATGGTAGAGCCGGAGGCGTGCTGGCCCTGTTTGTTTACACCTTCTCACCGAACATTTTGGCCCATGGCCGGCTCGTGACCACGGACCTGGCGTTTACGTGTTGCTTCGCCTTGGCCGTTTATACCTTCCAGCGCCTGATGGTACAGCCCTCAATCAAGCGCATGGTCATGGCAGGATTGACTCTGGAGCTGGCCCTGGGTTCCAAAATGTCGGCGTTGATGCTCATTCCGTATCTTCTCCATAAGTTGGGGAGCTGTGGCCGGTCTCCCGACCGAGCCACAGCGGGCACGGTCAGGAGACCGGCCCGAGCGAGTTTACCCCGGTTTATTGAGATGATACCTCATTCCGCTCTTTGCCCTATTCGTCCTGTTACGAACTTGCCAATTGCTAACAAACCGGCAAAGCAGTCGCGAAACTATTGAGGATGGTCTCACCGGTTGGCGTATCATCTGGGTTGGCTGGTATTGACAGGTGTGATGGCCCTTTTCGTTCTGTGGGCTTTGTATGAATTCGAGACAGGCTCCTGGCATACAAATTGGCCTAAGCTGCCATTAGTATCTTACGTCAAATCATTGCTCAGGATGGGAAGGCGCAGCAGTAGTGGTCATCAAGCCTTTTTGATGGGATATCGTTCAAGCGGCGACTGGGCGCATTATTTCCTGGTTGCACTTTTGTCGAAAACCCCGCTGACAATCTTGATGGGCGCTTTGTGAGGAACGGTGTGGTCGCTCTGGCGGCGGCGTTGGTGGACAATCCTGGTTGGGATTTTGCCTCCCGCTTTTTTCTTTATCGCTGCCCTTGGCTTCTGGTTGAACATCGGCTATCGCCACATTCTGCCCATTTTGCCCTGCATGGCCCACCTGCTTTCGTCGGGCGGAGACGTTTTGGGCGTAGACGATGGCCGGATGTACAAATGGCCCTCCCTGGAGCGTCTCCCCATGGTCGATATGAATGGGAACGCCCAACCCAACTATGCCCTTGATATCACCCTGGATAACGCCGAACCCTGATGATCGTGTTAGCCGATGGACGGCTTTCCCCAGAAACCATCCTTGCTTGAATCCGAGACAATGGTACAATTACACGCCGATAGTCGTTTTTATGGTATCTTCTCAATAAGTTGGGGAGCTGTGGCCGGTCTCCCGACCGAGCCACAGCGGGCACGGTCAGGAGACCGGCCCGAGCGGGTTTGCCCCGGTTTATTGAGATGATACTTTTTATTGATCGTGTAGAACGTCGTGGGTAGTCTACATGCTGATGCAATCCAATAAACCATACCAGACGCCACCGCTTAGCGAGCAGGTGAAGAGACCTCGAGCAAGGTGGTTGGCCTTGGCCTTGCTGCTCGTTCTATTTGCCCAAACAGCGCTGGCCTCCCGTCACTTATCCCTCACATACGATGAGCCGATATATACAGCCATCGGCTACGCCGACCTGACGAGCGGCGACGTGCGTTGGCACGAGGTCATCGGCCATCCGCCATTGGTCAACCTGCTGACAGCATGGCCACTCCTGTTGGGCCCCAATCGGCCCGATGCAAGACAAATTCCCAGTTGGGGCTCAGTGGATTCGTTGGGATTCAGCCGCGCCATGGTCAAGCAGTTAGGCCCTTTGGAACGTACGACCTTCGTCACTCGGATACCCGTGATGTGGCTATCTCTGCTATTGGCCGCTTTCGTCTATCGCTGGGCGCAGCAGGCCTGGGGCGGCAAAGCCGGCCCATTGGCTCTCGGCCTTTTCGTCTTCGATCCCCACGTCGTCGCCCACGGCCAACTCAACACGACCGACATGGGGGTGACGGCGTTTGGTTTCATCGCGAGTTATGCGCTGGCTCGTTACCTCCGCCGTCCTCATTGGAGCACCTACCTGGGCGTAGGGCTGGGCATAGGAGCTGCCCTGTCCAGTAAGGCCTCCGGCCCTTTCTGGCCGGGCGTGGTCATTCTGATTGGAGCGCTCGCCTGGGCGCTGGAGAAACGAACGAGCCGACCCCGACGGATGGGGATCTGGGCGCTAAGACTGGCGGGGTGGATGCTGCTCGCGCTCTTGGTCCTCTGGAGCGCTTATCTCTTCGAACTGCGTCCCCTGGCTCACGGGGGATGGCCCATTCCAGCCGCCTCGCACTGGGCAGGACTGGCCTATATTCGGGACTATATGGCCGAAGGGCAGAAGACGTTCCTGGCTGGGCGGCTGATTACGGGGGGACATTGGAGTTATTTTCCCCTGGCCCTATTGATTAAAACGCCTATCCCTACCCTCATCGGGATGTTCATAGCAACGGCCTACTTTCTTAGACGAAGGTCAAAACATCCGTGGCGCGCACTTCCCCTGATAATGATTCCCGGGGCCTATCTAATCGTCGCCATGGGTATGGCGCTCAATATCGGTCACCGACACATGCTGGCGATTTACCCTTTTTGCTTCGTCTTCGTCGCACAACTTTTTGGTAAAGAGGGTGTACTCGATCGAAATAGTTCCCGGTGGCAGTGGATACTGTCGGGGCTACTGGTGGGATGGTACGTGATGGGAACGCTGATGATCTTTCCCCACTACCTGACCTATTTCAATGAGATCGCCGGGGGGCCAGACGGGGGCTATCGCTACCTGGCCGATTCCAGCGTCGATTGGGGACAGGGACTTAAAATTCTGGAACGCTATCTCGACGAGCAAGATATCCCCCAGGTACGCCTGGCCGCTTTTTCGTCCCTGGAACCTGCACTTTACGATCTATCCTACCAACCATTGCCGCCGACGATAGGTGCGCCGATCACGTTGACCGCTCGCTTCAACCCCCCGCCCGGGGTATACGCGATCAGCCCTGTTCCCCTTCAGGGGATATGGGTGCTCGACCCGGATACCTACGGTTGGTTCCGCCATCGCCAGCCTAGGGATCGCGTCGGACATAATTTCTTCATCTACGACGTAACAGAAAAGATCGATGCCAGATGGGTGGCCCAGTGCGCGGCCCCCCAACCACCGCTTACCCCAGCCCAGGTCACCGAAGGATTTGGACGTCACGACCTGCGATTGGCACCTTTCAACTGTGAGACCAGTTGGCTCTACCCGGCTGGCGCGGGATGGACTGTGTTGCCCGGCGACCAACCGCTGACAGGCTGGGCCTCAGAACGGCTGCACCAGGTTCCGCTATCCTTTCGCCAGCGCGAATTTTGGAGCCACCCGGCCTTGGCGATCTACGAGCAGCGCCAGAGGCCCGTGGGCGCTACCCCACCCCATACCGACGTGCACATCGCGCCGTCCGAGTGGCCACCGGACCAGGTCAAAGCCGAGGGCGCCGCGATCTCGGCGCCGATCAGGATGACCGGGCCATTGACGTTCCTGGGGTACGACGCGCAAGCCAAAACCAACACCATCGAATTGCACACTTACTGGCGCGTGGACGAATCCTCCGCCCGACCCCTTTCACTGATGGCTCACTTGCTGGATATTGCCGGACAATCCGTGGCGGTGGAAGATGGCTTGGGCGTACCCATCGAAGTATGGCATCCAGGCGACGTCATCGTACAACGCCATCACATCACGATTCCAGATCACGTTCCCGGCGCCTATTGGCTGCAGACAGGCGCTTACTGGCTGGATACAATGGAACGTTGGCCCATTATAATCGACGAACAAACAGCCGGTGACCGGATACTGCTGGCGGAAATATCAAGATGAAAAAAAATCAGACTCAACGCGACATACGAATCGCACTAGCCTTATTTCTCTTGTTGACGTGCCTATACCTGCTGACGAGCAGCGCGTGCATTCAAACCACAGATGGCGAAACAGCCTACCAAACGACAGAAGCGCTAGCCGAGCGGGGCACATTTGCGTTGTTAGATCCAGAAGTCATTGGAGACGCCCTTCGATCTGCACGACATACCAGCACTGGCATTTACGCCATCACAGGCCCCTTACAATCATTGTTGGCCATTCCGTTCTACCTCATAGGCAAGTGGACGGCTAAAGGGTTCCCACCGCCATTTTCCAGCTATTTTACCCGCTTCTTCGTCGTTTTGATCAATTGCCCCATCCATGCCGCGACGACCGCCCTGGTCTACCTGATGGGCAGAGACCTCGGATATCGTCGCCGAACGGCCCTGTTTATCACCCTGACATATGGATTTGCGACGCTGGCCTGGCCTTACTCGCGAACTTTTTTCGCCGACACACCGCTCACTTTCTGGCTGGTGCTGGCCGCGTGGGCGATCCATCGTTACGTTCTGACCGATCGATGGCCATGGATGGCCTTATCCGGCAGCGCCCTGGCGTTGGGGATCACCAATAAGTACGTCATGGCCTTTTCCCTTCCCGCTTTTGCGTTGTACCTGCTGTTGGTCTATCTACGGGAAAAGGGCCCACCCACACGCCAGCGCTGGGCCACCCGCACGCTACTGGCCGGCGGGTTATCCTTCGGACTCATCATACTGGCCTTGGCCCTGTTCAACGCCTCCCGTTTTAGCCATCCCCTTGAGACCGGTTATACCGGTGGAGATCCTCTGGCGTCGGCCGTAGTAAGAACTACACGCGCCAACCCCTTGATGACCCTATACGGATTCTTCCTCAGTTCAGGCAAAGGCTTTTTCTTCTTCTCGCCGCCAACCATTTTGTCCCTCTGGGGCGTCGCGGCATTGGCGCGCCGTCGATTCAACGCGAGCCTATTATTTCTGGGGATCATCATACTATACCCCCTCGTCTACAGCCTGACCAAGGCAAAGTGGTACGGCGGCGCCAACTGGGGGCCGAGACACATCCTCTGCATCACGCCATTCTTGACCCTGTTCGTGGGCGCCTTCCTCGAACGACGGGTTGTTCCCCATTGGTGTCGTGTGAGTAGCGCAACCGTGCTATTCGTTCTGGGGTTTTGGATCCAGATGTCGGTGATTTTCGTCAATTATAGCACCTACCTGTTCAGCGACACGCCCTTTATGGATCAGATATTCAGGCCATCCGCTTCGCCCCTGGCGGCCCAATGGCGCTTATGGCCCTGGCAGGTCAGGGCCTGGCGGGCGTACGATCACGATTTACGGGCTTCCGGCGCCGAATTCTACCTGCTAGACGATGGCTTTTACGACGTGGAGGTTCCAGAGATGGCCCCCTTTGGCCGTTGGATGAGCGCTCGCGGGTCGTTGCGCGTCTATGCTCAGCCCGAGCAGACGCTGACCATCCGCATCGCCTATTCCCGCCCCCGGCAGGCTGACGCAAGCACAGGCTGGCCCGGATTGCACGCGACCTACGACCGGGTGGCCGTGGACGGCGAGCGGCAGCCCGTCACAGAAAACGAACGCGAGACGCAGTGGCACGAGACGTTCACCATCCCCGCCGAAGCCGTGCACATCCTGCCCGGCACCTTCGAGATCACGGCGACGACCTGGCTACCTCAGGAAAGCGGCGACCCCAGAGAACTGAGCGTCTTCATCGCCGACGTCGAGATCCTGAAGGACGGCGCGCATTTGTCATTCAAGGATAGCAATTTACCCCAGCCCCTGCCTGTGACCACAGCCTATCGTTGGAGTTGGGATGCTATGTTCTGGTTCTACAACCCGGCGAACGCCCGCCCCTTTGATGTATGGGCCTGGTATGTCTGGACCTGTGGAATCACTTTGCAAAAAGCTCGCACGTTCATTGCAGTATTTACTTTGATCACAGGAAGCGGCCTCGTTGCCAGTGCGTTCTGGCTGCTCTCATTGCTCAAACGGAGGCTATAGGTGACAGACTGTTTGCTGGCGCTTTTGAAGGGACCGCCCACGCTCGTTTTGATCGGATTCTTTGTGCTGGCCCTGGCCTACGGCGTTGTGGTACCCCCATTCGAAAACCTGGACGAAATCGAGCACTTTGAGGTCGTGCGATACATCGCGGAGAAGGGGCGTCTAGCGGTTCATGGAACGACAGAAGCTGAGAACTACCACTACCGGCAAGAGGTATCCCAACCCCCGTTGTACCACTTGCTCTCCGCTGCTCTGGTGCGTTTATTACAGCTAGAGACCGACGATACAGCCGTTGCGTGGCGTTTGAATCCCTGGGTCGCTTGCGGGCCAGGTGCAGCCAGCTTGTACGATAACCGGGCTGTCCTCTATCACAATCCCCATCAAGAGTCGTTCCCCTGGCGCGGCGCGCTGCTGACGCTCCACGTGCTGCGGCTCTGGTCCACCCTGCTCCAGGCGATCACGGTACTGGGCGCCTACGCGCTGGCCAGGCTGGTCTCCCGTCGCCGTCACGTGGGCCTGGTCGCGATGGCCGTCGTCGCCTTTAACCCCCAGTTTCTCCTCGTCGCCAGTGGCGTCAACAACGACAACCTGCTCACGCCCCTGGTCACGCTCAGCCTATGCCTCATACTGCGTACATGGCAAGATGGCCTTTCTCCGGGGCGTACCGTCGGCCTTGGCGTACTCATCGGCCTGGCCGGGTTGTCCAAACTGAGCGGATGGTTTCTCCTGCCCCTATTTTTCCTCGTTGCCAGCGTGCGACTCGACCGCTCCTCGGCCTCATCCCGTCCCGCGTGGTTGACAATCGACCATTGGAAACCGGTTGTCACTCATGGGGTTTTGGTTGTCTCGATTGCCTTAGCGCTCAGTGGATGGTGGTTCTGGCGTAACTGGCAGCTCTACGGCGACCCTAGCGCCCTGCAGCCGATGCTGGAGTGGGTCGGTTCGCGCGACGGATCGATCTATCAATCGTTCCTGGAGCTGGGCACGATGTTCCGCTCCTTCTGGGGACAGATTCCTTGCGCGTTTTATCCTCCGGGATTCTATATCTTCTACACGATCCTGACGCTGGCAGCCATCAGCGGCCTACTCTTACAGTGGCGTCGTCTGAAATCCACTGAGCGCGGATCAGTGGCTATTTTAGCACTGTGGTTCTTACTAATCCTGGGCGCTTGGATGCGTTGGAATGCGATGACCGCAGCGCCAGGCGGACGCTTGCTTTTCCCGGCCCTGGCAGCTATAGGGTTATTGATGGCCATAGGAATCACCTACCTCACGCGAAAGGCTTCTACCAGGTGGGGCGCCTACCCTGTCATTGTGCTCCTTGCACTTCTCGCCTGTTGGACAGGGACCAGAATCTTACCCGGATTCTTCGCTCCCCCAACACACCATGACCGGGCCAGCATGCCTCAACCGCAGCGAGTGTTTGAAGCCTCTATTGCCGGGAAAATAGCCTTGCTAGGCTACGACGTCTCTGTAAACGAGCAAGATGATTCGCTCGACTTAACGCTCTACTGGCAGGCGTTGACGTCGATGACTGAGGACTACGTGCTGACCATCCAGCTTGTTTCCGCTCGACCTGCCGACAATACCCTGCGCCTCAACTACAACTCCTGGCCGGGGCGCGGCAATTACCCGACCTCAGCCTGGCAAGCACGAGAGGTCATCGTCGATTCTTACACCTTGCGTTTACCGGAAGCCAATTTGTACACCCAGGCCTGGGATCTCCACCTTGCATTCTACGAGGGGACAAGCGGAGAAAGGCTGACGATAGAGCCAGAAGAAGGAAGCGTTGCAGACCACGTCGTTTTAGAGCGTCTGAGAATAGCGGGGGATTTTCCGACCTGTCCAGAGAATGGCGCGTTGAGGTCAAAGGTGTTGTTTGGAGAAGAGGTTATGCTGACGCATATCTCCACGAAGAGCACAAATGAAGAAACAAACGTGCATCTGTGTTGGAAAGTTTTGAAAACACTAGCCGCTGATGATTATACCATATTCGTCCACCTTGAAGACGCATCAGGCGCGCAGATTGCCACCGGAGACGGCCCGCCAATGGAAGGCGCTTTCCCCACCTCGATGTGGCAGCCCGGAGACGTGATCCTGGACGTTCGATCTCTACCTGCGGCGCTCCCGTCCCAGGGAGGCCGTATCACTGTCGGTCTATATCATGCCAACGATGGCTCACGTCTGCCAGCCTCCATCGACGGGGAGGTAATTCCCGATGCAGCCGTGCCGATATGGCCAACGAGGCCATAGCCTAACCCCTAGGATTCTTGCACGATGAGCAAGGATTTCCCGTTGGTGTGCTTTTTGGGTTCTGGCTCTACCAGGTTAGGGCCTAACCGCTAGGATTCTTGCACGATGAGCAAGGATTTCCCGTTGGTGTGCTTTTTGGATTCTGGCTCTACCAGGTTAGGGCCTAACCGCTAGGATTCTTGCACGATGAGCAAGGATTTCCCGTTGGTGTGCTTTTTGGGTTCTGGCTCTACCAGGTTAGGTGGAGCTTGAGTATTAGGCAAAATAAGGTAAAATCCATCGCAACCCTATTTCGGCGGTTAATTTAGACGAGGAGAGCACTTGAAATGCCATGAAGCGGCAAATACTTTGCTGGACAATCACCTGCTTATTCACTCTCTTGCCCCATGAAGGGCACAAGGAAACGATACGAGGAGCGGACGAAGAGCCCTGGAAGGGCAAGGCCTTCGCCATCGAAAAGCAAACAGAGGAAAACCTGCTGGTCAATGGCAGTATGGAAGACGGCTTCTATTGGCTGCCTCCCAACCATTTCATCGCCAACGGCTGGGAGCGCTGGTGGAGAGGCAATTTGATGCACGAATATGACGATGGGCATAAGTACCATTCTCGGGACGGTGAACATTCTCAAAGACATCACGGGTGGGGACCTCCCACGACCGGCATCTTCCAAAAGGTCTCCGTATCCCCCTGCCTCCGATACCAATTCAGTATGTACGGGCTCAACAGTTCCGGGAAGACAAACACCAACCACCACGCTCGCATCGGGATAGATCCTTTGGGTCGAGGTTTAGGCATCTATATATCCACCCTGCCAACCGAGATCGTCTGGTCACCAGATCAGACCTTTTGGCGTAAATGGGGCCAGCATACCGTGCAGGCCGAAACGCATCACGAGACTATCACAGTCATTACTTACATCTCCCCCGAAAATCCCGACGACTACTACGACACCTACTGGGATATGGGCAAGCTCATTGTCCTCCCCTTCCCCAACGACCGTCTGCCTGCCCCCAACTCGTGGCAAGCATCCGATCTTATCACGAACGTCACCTCAACCCAATCTCTCGACACCTTGACTGTCAAATGGGAGACGACGGAACCGGCTCTGTCCCAAATCTGGTACACCGTCATCACCCCGACGAGACGCAGCGACCCGATAGGCACGCTGCTCTTCCCGTCCATTTATCTGCCCCTGGTCATCCATTCTCGACCCGAGACTGAAGCTCCCACGTTCACCTTAGCCACACCGCCGGATTTGGCCTACACGACTACCCACCAGGCGAGCCTCAGGGCCGACCTGGGACGCATCGTCAAATTCGCCATTCTCGCCCGGCGCCCGGTGGACAATCAATGCCAAACAGAAAGCTCATCCGTCTTCCAATTCAAGATGGTCAAACCGACGCCGCCGCCCCCCACCCCATGAGCGAACGTATGTCTCAGAATAGCAAAATGCTGTATCTGCTCCTAATCCTCTTCGCCGTACTGGGGAGCACGTACAGCCTGTTTACCCCCATCTTCGAGGCGCCCGACGAGGCCTGGCATTATGCCTACGTGCGCTACCTGGCGGAGGGTCGCGGCCTGCCATCACTGGACGATAACGCCAGCGGCGCTTGCCAGCAGGTCGCCCAACCGCCCCTTTACTACACCGTCGCCGCGCTCCTCAGCCATTGGGTGTCAGACGATGATCTAGATACACTGATGTGGCACAACCCGGGCTTCGGATACCAGGCCGGCCCCACAGCCAACGACAACAAGAATATGCTGATCCACACCGAGCGGGAGCAGTTCCCCTGGCAAGGCGCGGTGCTGGCGATCCGGTTGGCCCGTCTCGCTGCCATCGGCTTTGGCCTATTGACCATTTTCGCGACCTGGAAACTGGGGCGTGAGGCGTTTCCCGACCGCCCCGCCTGGGCGTTGTACGCGGCCGCACTCGTCGCCCTCGTCCCACAATTCTTGTTCATCAGCGGGGTCGTGAGCAACGATAGCGCGGCGGCGGCCATGTCGACCGCATCCTTATGGGCCATCGCGCGAAGCATTCGCCACAAAGCATCCCTCAAGCACAGCCTCCTGACCGGTCTGCTGATCGGGCTCGCCATCCTGAGCAAGACCAGCGCGTTGATTCTCCTACCCCTGGCGCTGCTCGCGCTATGGATCGGCCATTGCTCCTCCGGGGACGCTCATAAACGCACGTGGGGGGCGACCTTGACCCACGCCTCGGTGATCGTCTTGACCGCCTGCCTGCTCGGCGGGTGGTGGTACCTGCGCAACGGGCTCCTGTACAACGACCCGCTCGCGCTCCGGGCGCACGTGGACACCCCGTGGGGCCGCGAGAGGGCCATCTCCTTCCTGGAGGCCTTGACCGAGTCGCCCAAGGTGTACCGCTCCTTCTGGGGCGCCTTCGGCTGGGGCCACATCCAATTCCCTGGCTGGCTCTACCTGGCCCTGGGATTGCCCATCGCAGCCAGCCTATATGGCTGGGCATGTCCGCTTATCGAACGAGCGTTCAAAAATCGAGCGCCCGCCCGCCGCCGCTGGGTCTTCGCGCTGGCGCTCGGGTGGTGCCTGATGGTCTTCGTCGCGCTGCTCCAGTGGATGCGCCAGGTCGAGGCCCCTCACGGCCGATTGTTCTTCCCCGCTATCGGCGCTTTTGCGCTGCTCGTGGTGGGTGGTTGGTCGAACCTGCCCCGGAGCGCCCAAAACAGATGGATGCCCATCTTTCTGGGCGGGTTAGCCGGCCTGAGCGCGCTCACACCGTGGCTGTTCATTCGTCCCGCCTTCGCCACACCCCGTCTCATGCCACCCGAAGAGGCCCAGACGAGCGTGCCAGCAGGCCCCGTTATCACCTATGGCGACGCGGCTCGTTTACTGGGCGCTTCCGTCAAATCCTATGGCACACCGCTGGGATTTCACGAGCCCCGTTCTATGAGCCCCGGTGACAGGCTGTCCATCCGGGCCTGTTGGACCGCGTTGCAACCCATCTCCCAGGATTACACCGTATTCGTCCAGGTCGTGGGCCAGGAAAACGAGCGGGTCGCCGAGCGACGCACCTACCCCGGCCTGGGCCGCTTCCCGACCTCACGATGGCCGGTGGGAAAAGCCTTCTGCGACGTCTACACGCTCCGGCTGGCGAATTGGACGCCCACGCCCGAACTGTACACCGTGATCATCGGGCTGTACGACGACGAGGCGGAACATAGATTGCCTGCCCACACTCCCGACGGCGCCCGCCTGGGACTGCCCATCGTGGGACGTGTGCGCGTCGTCCCGGCGCTTGAGACGAAAATCTCCCCGCAGGCCCACGAACTGGCCTATCGCCTGGGCGATCACGTCGCCCTAAAAGGATACCACCTCTCTGGCCCGTTGCAGAGCGGCCAAACGCTGAC
>DSAR01000090.1 GCA_011046405.1 Chloroflexota bacterium
CGACTATCCCGTGGATGTGCTGCCGGAGGTCGAAATCTGGGTGCTCAAGAGCGGCAGCGCCTCGCCGGTGACGCCGGGCTTGCCGATGACCTACAGCCTGACCGTCCACAACGACGGCCCGTCGGACGCGGAAAACGTGCTCGTGACCGATACGCTGCCCAGCGAAGTGGCCTTCGACGACGCCGACCCGTACCCCAACGTCAGTGACGTCAATCCGCTGGTCTGGAACCTGGGCACGCTGACGCCGGGCACGAACCGCGAGATCATCATCACGGTGACGGTCGACGCGGGCGTGACGGCGGGCTTCACCAACACCGTCGTCATCACCACGAGCACGCCGGGCGACGATCCCGACAACAACGAGGACGACTATCCCGTGGATGTGCTGCCGGAGGTCGAAATCTGGGTGCTCAAGAGCGGGAGCGCCTCCCCGGTGACGCCGGGCGAGGTGATGACCTACAGCCTGACCGTCCACAACGACGGCCCGTCGGACGCGGCAGACGTCATCGTGACCGACACGCTGCCTGCGGAAGTGGCGTTCGATAGCGCCGACCCGTATCCCAACGTCAGTGACGTCAATCCGCTGGTCTGGAACCTGGGCACGCTGACGCCGGGCGAAAGCCGGTATATCTTGATCACCGTGACAGTCAACGCGGACGTGACGGCGAGCTTCACCAACACCGTCGTCATCACCACGAGCACGCCGGGCGACGATCCCGGCGACAACGAGGACGATCACCCCGCCGACGCCACACCGCGCGCCGACCTGGGCATCGTCAAGAGCGGCGATCCCGATCCGGTGACGCTGGGCGCGCTGCTGACCTACACGCTGCGCGTGACCAACTACGGGCCGGGCGCGGCGGAGAACGTGCGCGTGACCGACACGCTCCCGGCCGAAGTGGCGTACGTCGGCGCGCAACCGGCGCACACCTATACCCCGCCGGATACGGTGGTCTGGGCGCTGGGCGCGCTGTCGCCTGGCGAGACGCGCGACCTGACGCTGACGGTGCGGGTGCACACGTGGGCGACGCAGACCTTCACCAACGTCGCGACGCTCGGTTCCGATACGCCCGACGACGACCCCGACAACGACGAGGACGACGAACCGACGACGCCGCTGGCGCCCGGCATCGACGTGATCAAGACGGTCACGCCGAGCGTGGCGGTGCCCAACGCGCCCTTCACCTACACCATCCGCGTCGCCAACGTCGGGCAGGTCGCCCTCGACCCGCTGATGCTGACCGACACGCTGCCGCCCGATTTCAACTACGTCGTCGGTTCCGGCATTCCCGTCGATCCGGACGTCGTCGCCGAACCGCTCCTGACCTGGCTCGACCTGGGCCGGTTGGCGCCGGGCGACAGCCTGACCGTCTCCTTCGCGGTGACCGCCACGCCGGGGATCACGGGGATCCACGTCAACCTGGTCACGGCGACGGGCGATACGCCGGGCGGCCCAATCACCGACACCGACGACGTGCCCATCACCATCGACGAGCCGGCGCTGCGCGTGGACAAGCGACTGGTGGGCTGGGATCGAGAGCGGGACGTCCTCACCTTCACCATCGCGATCAGCAACGTCGGCCCGGTCACGCTGGACGTGATCCCGCTGATGGACGATTACGATTATCAATTCCTGGCATGCAAGCACGCGACGCCCGCCCCCGACGAGGTGATCCCCAACCCCGGCCTGCTCCGGTGGCACGACTTGACCGAGTCGCCCGGCGGTTTTGGGCAAAACCTGCCGCCCGGGGCGCAATTCGAGGTGACGACCGTCTTCTCCGTCGTCGCGGACATCACGCGGACCGTCAACACCGCCTCTGTCACCGGCGCGCGGGACGTCGACGATAACCCGGCCAACGACGACGAGGACGAAGAGATCGTGATCAACATCCCGACCGCGATCGCGCTGCGCTACCTGCGGGCCGCACGCCGGGAAGACGGAATTCTGCTCGAGTGGGCCATGTTGATGGAACGCGACATCTACGCTTTCGAGCTTCACCGGGCCGCCCAGGACCAGTTCGACCAGGCGCGCCAGACCGGTTTCCAGGCCAGCCGGGGGAGCGGCGCTGAGTACGCTTACCTGGATAAGGACGTCGGGCTGGAACCGCGCTACTGGTATTGGGTGACGGCGCTGGACAACGAGGCGGGCCGCACACGCTACGGTCCGGTCTCGGTGACCGGGGCAATGGACGCCCAATGGGAGCGGGTGTACCTGCCGCTGATTCTCAGACAATCGCAGTAAGTGGGTAAGTTGCAAGTTGCAAGTGTGCAAGTTTGCAAGTTTGCAAGTGTTAAGCGCTGGGAGGATTGAGGGGGTTATACAATGTTTGAATCCAAAGTGAAATCGTGGGTTGCGTGGGCCATCCGTTTAATGCTCGTCTTAACGTTCGTCTTAACGCTCGTCTTAACGCTCGTTTTGACGAGTGTGCCGATGAGCGCTCTGACGGGCGGTTTGACGACGACGGTCGCCTGGACCCAGGAGGACGATGGGCGCGCCCGCTACGATGGGCGACCGGGGAGCGAAATGCAAGCCCTGTTGGAATGGACGTGGGACAGCCCACCGCATCAATTGACGCCCGTCGTCGCCGACGATGGACAGACTTACACCCGTGTGACGCTCGAAGGCTACCTGAACGACGACACGCCGGGATGGCCCAGTCTGCCGGTCGTGGGCGAGTTGCTCGCCCTGCCTCCAACGGGCGATTTCGCGCTGGAGGTCGTCGAGGTCGTGTACGATACGGTCGCGCTCGATCACCCGGTCGAACCGGCGCCTGCCCCGGCCCCGCTGCAATTTGACGCCGACGGCCAGCCGCTGCCGGGCGAGTGGGCCTTCGCGCGGGACGAGCGGGCCTACGCCTCCGCCGCGCCCTATCCGGCCGCGTTCGCCGCGCTGGACGACCCGGCCTGGATGCGCGAACAGCGCGTGGCGCGGCTGACCATCACCCCCTTCCGCTACCGCCCGGCCAGGCAGGCGCTCGACGTGCTCCGTCGCCTGCGCCTGCGCGTGGTGCAGGTCGGCGGTGAGGCGGATAGCCTGCATCCGGCGAAACGATCCGACGATCCGGCGACGACGTCACCCGCCGCGTCCCCCTTTGACGCGCTTGACGTGATCAATCCGGCCGACTTGCTCGACTTCCGGGCAGCGCGCGCGCCCGTGGAACCTCAGGTCGCGCCCGGTGCGCCCGGCGCGTACAAGGTCTTCGTCGAGACGGAGGGATTGTACGAACTGAGCTACCAGATCCTGGCGCCGGTCGACGTGCCGGTGGACAGCATCGACCCGGCGACGCTGCGCCTGTTCTACCGCGGAGAGGAGGTCGCCGCTTACTGGGATGGCGACGATGACGCGGTCTTCGAGTATGGCGAGCGCCTGCTCTTCTACGCCCGGCCGCAGACGACGCGCTACGCCGGTCACGACGCCTACTGGCTCTCGTGGGGCGGCGAGCCGGGCCGGCGGATGGGAACCCGCTCGGGCGACCCGGCCGGCCTGCCCGCCCGCACCGCCTGGACGACCCAGTTGTTCGAGGAGAACGTCATGTACGATTCGCTGTATCCGGGTTGGGACGGCGATCGCTGGTTCTGGCGCAGTTTGAGAAAACCAGACGTGCTCAGCCAGGTTTTCACACTCTCCCTGCCGACGCCTGATGCCGGCGCAGCGGGCGCGTTGACCATCTGGCTGCAGGGCACGACCCGCTCCCACCTGGCACCTGACCATCACGTGCGATTCTCGTTGAACGGCGAGCTGCTCGGCGACGCCTGGTGGGAGGGCAAAACCCCCTACACCGCCACGCTCGATCTGCCCGCCGGATTGCTGGTCGCCGGGGATAACGTGTTGACCCTGACCCAGCCGGACGTGATAGGCGCCCACGTCGAGGGGGCTCACGTGGACGCGATGACGATCACCTATGGATTGAGCGCCGCCGTGAGCGGCGGGCTGGCCCGCTTCGGCGGACGGGGGAACGCCGGCGCATATGCCGTTGGCGGTTTTTCCGGTCTCGCGCGGGACGACCTGCGCGTCTACGACGTGAGCGATCCGAACGCGCCGCTCGTGTTGAGCGATTGGACCCTTTCCGGCGACGGCGTTGTCTCTGTGGGAGACAGCGGGAGCCAACCATCCGAGTACCTGATTGAGCCCGACGACGAGGTGCGGATACCCCTGGCCATCATCGCGGCGGCGCCGTACAGCGATCCGCCAGAAGGGGCTGACTACGTCGTCGTCACCCACGCCAGGTTCGAGACGGCGCTGGCGCCGCTGCTCGCCCACCGGGCCGCGCAGGGGTTGCGCACGGCACTGGTGGAGACGGAGGCGATCTACGATCACTTCGGCGACGGGCGCATGGACCCCCAGGCGATCAAGGCCTTTCTGAGCCACGCCTACGCCAATTGGGCCGGCGACCCGTTGACCTACGTCCTGCTGGTCGGCGACGCGACCTACGACCCGCGCGGCTATCAGGTCGATAGCAACCCCACCTTTTTGCCCGCCTACCTGGACGACGTGGACCCCTGGATGGGCGAGACTGCCACCGATCATTGGTACGCCGATCTCACGGGAGATGATCTACCCGACCTGCGCCTGGGACGGCTGCCGGTCAACACGGCGGATGAGGCCTCGGCGGTCGTGGAGAAGATCGTCACTTACGAGGCGCATCCGCTGCCGGAGCGGTGGAACGACCAGTTGCTGTTCGGCGCGGACAATCCCTCGACGGCGGGCGACCATCACGCCGACAGCGACAGCGAATATGAGACTTACGCGACGCCGGCCTACGGTTACCGGGGGACGCGGGTCTATTTTAGTGAGACGGCGGGGGAACCGCACCTGTACACCCAGGCCAGCGCGGCCCAGGATGCGCTGATCGCGGCGTTCAACCAGGGCGCCCTGCTCTACACCTATTTTGGCCACGCCTCGTGGCACCAGGAGGCGGTGCTGGAGACGGACAATTACGCGCCGCTCTTTCACCTGGACCACATCTCCCGCCTGGATAACGCGAGGCGCTGGCCTGTGATGCTGCATATGACCTGTTTCACCGGTCGTTACGTCTACCCGGACGGCGACACCCTGGACGAGAGCCTGTTGCGGGCGCAAGGCGTGGGCGCGGTCGGCGTGTGGGGCTCGAGCGGCAATGGCCTGGCGCCGGGGCACAGCGTGTTGCACCGGACGTTCTACCAGAGTGTCTTTGATAGCGGGGATGACGAGCAGCCAGATCTGGGCGCGTCGATCCACGCCGCGTTGGCTGCCCTGTACGCCGACGGCGTGTATCGGGATTTGATCTATACGTATCACCTCTTCGGCGACCCGGCGATGCGCTTGAATATGACCATCCTCGATTGGCCGTATGCGATTTTCTTGCCGGTGGTGACCCGGGATGCGCCGTAGGCCAGCCCTTTGCTGTGCCGGAGAACGGGGCCCCCGCCCATCCGCGGCAAACGAACAGCAGGCCGAGTAGTTACATAAATCGTATCAGTTTAGTCTCGTGAGAGGTGCGACGCACTTAATGGCTCACGGAGGCGATATCAGCTCTGAGATGACCATCTTGATTCCAGATGTCCCAGTTCTTCGTCTCGGAAGTGCGTCGCACCTTAATTGCTCACGGGACTGAATGGTTACCATAAATCGACTATAACGGCGGCGCGAAGAAAGCACCGCCAGGGGGAGGGGATAGTCCAATGAAAATGGAAATTAGCGTCAGAAAGATGGCGCGGGCCGCGCTCATCATTCATTTGTTGCTGGCGTGTGCGTTGTTATCGCTATACCAGTTTGGCCGGCCGGCCGCCGCAGAGTATGCGCCGCTGGGCATCACGCCCACCGCCACGGACATACCCCCGGATCCACCGACGCCCGCCCACACGCCGACGCCTGTCTTCACGCCGATCACGCCGGTGCCGGCGCCTACGTCCACACCTACGTCTATGCCGGCGCCTACTTCCACGCCATCGCCCGAAGAGCCTACACCCGCTCCCTCAGAGCAAGCTAAAATTCGCATCAGCAAGTCGGCCGATCCGGTCACGGCGCTGCCAGGCGGGCAGGTGCTCTTCACCATCCAGGTGTGCAACGAGGGCGATCAAGCGGCCGAGAACGTGGTGGTCAGCGACGTCCTGCCGCCTGAATTGGCGTTGGTGAGCGCGTCTGCCTCGCAAGGGGTCGTGGTGCTAGAGGGGGATAGCGTGCGAGCGGAGCTTGGTTCGTTGGGGGCGGGCGCTTGCGCCGAAATCACAATCGTGGCCCGCGTGCGGGCCGACGTCGCGCCGGGCGTGCAGATCCGGAACGTCGCCTCGGTTGGCCCATTGCACGACGACGCGGACATCACGATCACCGGCTTATTGCCAGAGAGCGGAACGTCTACACCCGGGAGGGCGTTTGTGGGAATATGGGTGCTGGGCGTGATCGTGAGCGCGCTGGGATTGGCCTGGCGGGTCCGGGAAGAACGACACGGATTTTGAGGATTATCGGATTGATCGTCAGTTGATCTTCCGCACGTAAAACTTGCGCTCCCCGTATACGGTCTCGACGATTTTCTCCTGGGCGATCAGGTCGCGGACGAGGGTCCACCTCGCCTCTCGCTCCTGTTCGGGCCGTGCCCGCGCCAGGAACGCATCCACCGCGTCCTCTCGCATCGGGTGTACCGAGGTGATGCTCAACAAGTCGTCCTCGACGTCGCCGGTGAACGCGAAAGCGTTGCCCTCGTATCCGATCAGATATTCCACCCGCTCCAGGCGCTGGCTGAAAATCTGGTACGCCCGGTTGATGGCTTGTTCGGTCGGGGCGGTCGCCCACGCCTCCGCTGGCGGCCGGGTGGGGATGGATAGATAAGTGACAGCGCCATCCCGGTTGGCGTGCAATTGGGCCAGAAAATCGGCTGTGTCCCGCAGACACGCCTCGCCGTCGTTGACGCCCGCGACGAGCATCGTCTCCGTCGCCAGCTCGCCTTCTAACGCGCGCGTAAGTTCTAACGCGCCGCCAAGGATTGTACCCAGGCGCAGCTTGCCGTGGGGCCGGTCGATCTTCCGCCAGACCTCTTCCTGGGCCGCATCGACCTTTAGGGAGACCCAATCCGCCTCCATCAGATCCTCACGCACATCCTCGCGCCAGATCATGGACCCGTTGCTGATCACAGCGATCTTGATCCCGAGGGGCCGCAACAGCGCGATCTCGCGCCCGAGATTGACGTCCAGGGTCGGCTCACCGTCGGGCACGAACGTGAGGTAGTCGATGGTCTCGCCAGCGTCCCGCGCCTGGGCGACTTTGTCCTCGACCGCTTGCACGATCTGCTCCGGCTCGTAGAACGGGCGGCGCTCAATCTGCATCTTGATGGTGCGCCCCAGTTGGCAATAGATGCAAGAATAGGGGCATATCTTGGGCGGGATGTTGTTGATGCCCAGGCTGCGTCCCAGGCGTCGGGAAGGCACCGGTCCGAAAGCGATCATTTGATCTCCGGAAGCTTGGGTCATTTGCTTCCTCACCTATTCTTGCAATAAGGCGTTTAGCTCCTCTGCCCCCACATATCCCAGGACCTCGATCTCCTGTCCGCTCACGCCCGCCACCTCTCCCACTGCCTGGCGGATTGAGAGGGCCAGCGACACGGCCAGCGGACAGAGGGGGGAAGAGGGTCGAAATGTGTAGCGCACGAAGCCATCTTCGTTCACTTCTAGATCCTCAATCAGCCGCATGCGCACCACGTCCACGCCTGTCTCGGGGTCGATGACGGTGGCGAGGCGGCTGAGAATGGCCTGGCGAAGCAGATCTTGTTCGTTCATCATTTGCCTCATCATTTGCCTCCTGAGCGGTCGGCAAGGAAACGTCGCTTGACCTGCTCCCACACATTCCGCAGCGCCTCTGTCACCGGGCCGTCGGTGTACGCAGTCACCGGTCGCCCCTGTACCATCGCCTCGGTCACGGCGTCATCGTAGGGGATACGGCCCACGAGCGCCGCCTCACGTTCTGCGCAGAAGGCGGCGATCTCGTCGGCGCGGGCCGGGTTCAGATCCGCCTTGTTGATCACGACCAACGAGGGCACGCCGAAATGATCGGTTGTCGCCATGATGCGCGCTAAATCGTGCACGCCGGAGACGGTCGGTTCGACCACGTGGAGCGCCATGTCGGCGCCCGCGCTGGCGGAGATGACGGGGCAACCGATGCCCGGCGGCCCATCGACCAGCAACAACGCCGCCCCGGTGTCCAGGGCCAGCAGACGTCCCTGCTGTTTGACCAACGTGACCAGCTTACCGGAGTTTTCCTGCCCGGCGAAGAGGTGCGCGTGGAAGAGTGGGCCGAAACGTGTATCGGAACGGAACCATTGCCCGGCGTGCTGTTCCTCCATCCGGATGGCCTCGTCGGGGCACTGGTAGAAACAGGCGGCGCACCCTTCGCAGGCCAGCGAGTCGATGCGATACGCCTCGCCGCCCGGGATGACGGCGTCGAAGCGGCACACCTCGGCGCAGACGCCGCAGGCGCTGCACGGCTCCGGGTCAATGATGGCCAATTGCCCGCTCATAAAGTCGTGCGTCTCCAACTTATCCGGGTCGAGTACCAATTCCAGGTTAGCCGCGTCCACGTCGGCGTCCGCCAGGACGACGGCGAGTTCGCGGGAGGCCAGATGGGCCAGCGCCGCCGCGACGGTGGTCTTGCCGGTGCCACCCTTGCCGCTAAGAATCACGAGTTGTTTCATAAAAGTCCTCTATCCGTGATGATGTTCGTGTTCTAACGAGCCGCCGAGCTGCGCCAATCCATCCTGCAGCCGGGCGTTGGCCTCATCCACCAGGCGGGCGGCGTCCAGGAGCGCTTCCCGCGCCGCGCCGGCCTGCTCGGCCCACTCTCGGAACGTGTCGGCGTGCTCGCCGTTGTGCTCGATCCAGTGGGGCAACAGCACCCGTAGTTTATCCATTTCCTTCATAACGCTTCACTCCTTCACTCCTTCACTCCTTCACTCCTTCACTCACTCCTTCTCTTCTTCCAGAGGATCCAACCACACTTGATGCTTGAGAAAATCGATCCGCCGGATCCGTCCGGGTACGATCTGGGGCTCCTCGAAAAAGGCGGCGAGACGCACGCCCTCCTCGACCGGTTCCAGGCCAGTCACCTCTTTCGCGACGAGTTGATCGCCCAGGTAAACGTCTGCTTGACACATATTACATCTCCTTCGTCAGTCTCACGCCGCCTCATCCCACAAGATCGGCAATCCGCTGCCACAGTTCGACGAAACGCGCCCGGTAGGCCGGCTGAATCGTCGTCAGCGGCGTCCCTTCCGAGTAGGCTTCGGCGATGCGCCGCTCCAGCGGGATGCGCATCAGGATGGGGATCGATTCGGCGGCGCAGTAATCGTCCACGCCCCGGTCGCCCACCCCATCTCGATTGATCACCACGCCGACGGGCAGACCCAACTCGTCGCGGGCGACCTCCACCGCCAAACGCAGGTCGTGCAATCCGAAGGGGGTCGGTTCTGTGACCATCAGCACGAAATCCGCCCCGCGCATGCTCTCGACGACGGGGCAGGCGGTGCCCGGCGAGGCGTCCAGGATGACCGGGCGGTCGTCAGGTCCCGACGAAATCGTCCATTGTTTGAGTTGGCGGATGATAGGCACGGCCATTGGTTCGCCCACGTTCAACGTACCCTGGGCAAATTCGATCCCTGGATTTTCTTCTTCCACCGCCGCGTAACCCCGCTCGATGGTGCCGATCACGTCGGGTACCTCGTGGATGGCGCCGGTGGGACAACTAAGTCCACAACTACCGCAAGCGTGGCACAGTTCGGGGAAGATCAGGACCTTCTCTCCGACGACCGCGATGGCGTGATACTGGCACACCTCGGCGCAACGCCCGCAGTAGGTGCAGGTCTCCAGATCGACCTGTGGGATCATCTGGCTGGCCTCGCGCCGTTCTTCGATGACCGGGTTGAGGAAGAGGCCGGCGTTAGGCTCTTCCACATCGCAATCCAGGAACAGCAGATCTGAGCAGAGCTCAGCGCCGATGCTCAACGCCAGGTTGACGGCGACGGTGGTCTTACCCGTGCCGCCCTTGCCGCTCGCTACTGTCACGATCATAAACTGACTCCATGACTCGACTAACTGATAAGTGTTCCTCCCAAAGGATCAGGCGCTTCGGGAGGAACACAGGCTTTAACGTTTACTCACGCGCCATCTGCGCGCCACACTTGGGGCATTTTTGTTGATAACAAGGTTGGCCCACCGTATGCGGCGTTCGATGCCCGCAATTGGGGCAGACGCAATCGCCGCCCGGCCCGGCGGCCTTGGGACCGCCCATTCGGCCCGGCCCACGGCCTGTGCCGCGGCCTCCGCCGCCTTGTCCTCCACCTCGACCTCGACCCATATGTATCACCTCCCTTCCTTACTCTTGTCGACCTATCGAATAGAAGCACGCCTACAACGGATACTTCGGTTCCTCTCGCCGTTCGCCTAATATATCCTGGATGGTGTCGAGCAGTTGTTCCGGCTCGATGGGTTTATCCAGGAAAACGTCCACCGGCAGGTAATCCTCGTCGGGCGCAAAACGATAAGGCACCTTCTTCGCACTGTGTACGTTAGTCAGAATGAGAATCGGCAGGTCGATGCGCTCGTGTTTCTCCCGGATCTCCCGGGCTACGTCGAATCCCTCGTAATCCCTGGGCATCATGACGTCCAGAATCACCAGGTCTGGATCTGTGCTTAAAACCTTGTCGATCCCCTCCCGGGGCGTCGTCGCCTCCTCCATCTCGAAATCGTTGGCCTCGAGCACCATCCGGACAGCCAGGAGGAAGTCGGCGTCGTCATCTATCACCAGTATCTTGGTCATATCTATCCTCCACACTCTTGCATCTGTTTGATGGCCATTTCGGCCGCGTTCACCATGTGGTAGGCGATGGGCGAGGCGGTCAGCGCCGGGTGGGTGCCGGTTTGGAACATCGCAATATCCTCCGCCGTCATGCGATTTTGCACACAGGCGGAGATGATGTTGCTGATCTCGCCGGCCGACGGCCCGCCCGATACCTGCCCACCCAGGATGACGCCCGAGTGCCGCTCGAAGACCAATTTCACCTTGGTGTCTACTGCACCGGGCATGCCGCCGGGATGACGGTTGGGGCCCTGGATCGCGACGGCGATCACGTCGTAACCTCGCTCTTTGGCCATCCGCTCGGTCAGCCCGGCGGTCGCCAGCGCGTGATCTCCCACAGCCGTCGACCACACGCCCACCGTGCCGACGTTCTCGCGCCGGATACCAAAGAGGTTGGCGCCAGCGATGCGTGCCTCCAACGTCGCGATGGAGGCCAATTTCAGCGGCGAGGGCCGGCCGCCGAAGAAGGAGACTTTCTCGGCGCAATCGCCGCAGGCGTAGATATGCTCGTCGGACGTCTGCATCGTCCGGTCGACCGCAATGCCGCCGGTCAGGCCAATCCGCAACCCGGCCTTCTTCGCCAGGTCCACGTCTGCCACGGCGCCGATGCCCACGAGCACCAGGTCGGCCTTGATCTCCTCGCCATCGGCAAGGACGACCTTTTCGACCTTTCCATTCCCCGCGATCTTCTCCACCTTGGAAGCAGTGCGGATATTCACCCCGCGCGATTCCAACACCTCTTCCATCTCGGCGCAGAACTCGTCGTCGTAAGCCAGTGCCAGGCAGTGGGACAACATCTCGACGACGGTGACCTGCTTATCGCCCGTCTTGTTGATCTCGTCGGCGAACTCGATCCCGATGAAACCGCCGCCGATGACGAGCACGTCCTTGCTGGTTTCGAGTTGCTCTTGCAAGTCGCCCAGATATTCGACCTCTTTAACCACCGTATACACGCCATCAAGGTCGAAACCCGGTATTGGCGGCATAGCGGGCCGCGAACCGACAGCGATGATCAGCCGCTCATAACCCACGTCTCCCCCGGTGGTTTGGAGGACTTTCGCCTCTCGATCGATGTCCACCGCTTCGGCGACGAGCAGATCAATGCCGTTCTTTTCGAGCACCGCATCTGGGATCAAATTCTTCTGTGGGCTGCCCACCGTGCCGAAGATATAGGGAATGCCGCAAGGAATCAAGACCTGTTCTTCCTTGCGCACCAGGAGAATTTCCTTGTCGGGATAATGACGTCGAGCCGTGATCCCGGCGGTCAGACCGGCCGCACTTCCGCCAATGACGACGATCGGATAATTTTTATGCGCCATTTGTTCATCTCTCCTTAATTGCTATTTGATTGATACGCCTGATTGATATGATCAACGTGCCCTATCTAAACGCTTCATTACCTGATTCAACTGCTGTTGCAACATCTGCGCTTCCTCCCGCAGTCGCCCGACCGCGTCTTCCTCGTACTCAGCAGACTCATCCTCTTGATGCTCGTGTTCGTGCTCGTGTTCGTGCTCGACGCTCTCGCGACATGGGGCGGCGCCTTCCAACGCCCCGCCCAGGTATTGCTCCAGCGCGTGACGCACAGAACCGGCGGCGCCGGTCACCGCTTCGATGTCATATTGTTGGAAAATGGCGATGGCCCGCCGCCCCATCCCGCCAGCGAGCATCACGTCTACTCCCTGCTGGTCGATGAAGCCCGGTACCTGCCCCGGTTGGTGATGACTGTAGAAAGGATTCTCCACCACATCGACCGCGCTCACCTCTCGATCATCCAGATCGACCAGAACGTAGTAGGGGCAACGTCCAAAATGCGGGCTGACGACGCTGTCCAACCCATTACTGTCATCGGCTGAAATTGCTAAGCGTATCATTTACGCCTCCTCATCCACGTTCTCATCCACGTTCTCATCCACGTTATCCAACTGATCGAGCCGGTCCATCACCTGGGCCAATTGCTGGCGTAAATCGCCAACCGTTTCCTTGAGGGACGCGACTTCCTCATCTGACGAGGCGGCGGAATCCGCCTGGGGCAAAGGCGCGCTCCGTCGGCGTCCCATCCCCTGACCTCGCCCCATGCCCATACCGGCGTGCGCCTGGACGTTCGCGCCGCCAGCGCTGGGCAACCGGTTTGCCTTGTAGGCCTCCACCATCTCACGCACCGTCCCCTCTCCAGAGAGGTAGACGGGCACGTCGGCCGCCCGGAAAACGTCAAACGCATTCGGCCCCACGTTGCCGGTGAGCACCGCCTGTGCACCCCGCTCGACGATGAACTGGGCAGCCTGGATGCCTGCCCCACCGGCAGCGCTCATAGCCGGATTCTCGACGCTCTCTGCTTCCATCGAATCGGTATCTACAAACGTATAAATAGGACAACGTCCAAAGATCGGGCTCGCCTGCGCGTCCAAACCTGCGCTATTTGCTGAAATAGCTATTTTCATTTACATCTCCTTTATCTGTCGGGCGGGGCGATCGTATGACACCCCGCCCTCACTTAAAACCGTTACTTATCCTGTTCGAGTTCCGCGATGCGCTGGCTGATGGCGTTCAGTTCGTCCTGTAACGCCTGGGCCTGCGCCTTGAGGAACTCGGTCTCCTGTTCCGGAGTCGGCGGCGCGCTATAAGGGCCATACGCTGCAGCCGGCGCACCCCATATGGGTGCGTAGCCAAAGCGTCCCCCAGCGCGACCACGCAACCGGCGTCCTCGATCGCCCCAGGCCATACCACGTCCCCGGCCTCTGCCGCGTCCCCAACCCCAGGCCATACCCAAACCCCGGCCCGGCATTGGATTTGCGTAACCGGGCGCATCGTGACCGGCGCAATAGCCGGCGCCGCGGCCCGTCATCGGGCCCATAGCATTCGGTCCAGTTCCATCTCCTGCTGGCATCCTATCTCACCTCCTTCATACTCATTTTGTCATTTTTTTTACTACCCGACATTCGTGGCCAAACGAATGATTTTCTATCACGAATCGCACAAATGGTCGAATTTCGCGAATGTTTTTTCACAATTCGAAACCAAAATTCGTGTCATTTGTCCATTCGTGTCATTCGTGATCCAGAGATGTCGGGTAATGAAGTCATTCTTCATATCTCTCACCTCCCTTATACTTCTCTCAATCGGCATATAGTATATCACACTATATGCAAACTGTCAATAGACGAATGTCATACAGAATGACATCATATAGTCATACAAGACGCCGCACAATTTTTGGGTACTAAATAAGCGCGGATCAGACTTCGGAAGACCTAACCTGGACGAAGCCGCTGCGCTTCCGAGCCAGAACCAAAAAGGGTCATCAATGGCAAATTCTTGTTCATAGTACGTAACTGCTCAGGCCAGCCCCTTGCTGCGATGGAGAGTGGAACCCCCGCCCATCCGCTGCAAACGGACGGTAGGCTGAGCAGTTTTCATAGTACAAGGATTCTATTGGTTAGGCCGGTTAGGCCCTAAGGCTTGACTACAGCTTACAATGTGATAAAGTAAGTCCCTGACGGATATCGCATTGCACCGAGAGAGGTAAAAAGCAGAAAGATGATTGACTACGAGCGCTTACAATCCGCGTACGAACGGGAGACGTTCTATTCACTCCAACTTGAGATAGGGGATGAATGCCAGCAGGGCTGTCTTTATTGCTACATGAACGCGGTAGAGCACGGGGAGAACACCTTATCTGACGAACAAATCGGGCGCATACTGTGTGACGCCCACGCCCTGGGCGTCGCGGCCATCGAGTGGCTCGGGGGAGAGCCGTTGCTGCGGACGTCTATCTTTGAACATATGGCGTTCGCCTCGAGCTTGGGGATGCGAAACAACGTGTGGACCGGCGGACTCCCGCTCGCGGAAGATGGTATCTTGCGCCAGACCGTAGAATGGGCGCAGGACGGCCTGATCTCCGTCCACGTTTCCACGGTAGACCCCGATGTTTACCAGAGACTACACCCAACGCGCTCGCCCGACGACCTGGCAGCCATCCTCGATGCGGCGGAAGCGACGCTGGACCTTGGATACCCGGCCTCCCAGATGCTCAACTCGGTCACCTTTACCGGCTTGCAAACGGCCGACGACATGATCCACACTATCGACTATTTCGAGCATCGTTTTGGGGTTAAGACGTCCCTGAACGTCTACCACACCTACCTGCGGCCGGGGACGCCGGCCGGGGAACTGGAGCGTTTCATCCCATCGCCCGACGCTGTGGCCCGGGTCTACGCCCGCTATACCCGGCAGTGGGGCGTCGAGCGGTTGCCGATGAACTGCGTGAACAAGCAGTACTGCGCGACGACCCTGGCCGTCCTATGTGACGGGAGCGTCACGCCCTGCGCCACGATCCGGGAAAAGGACGCTCCCAACCTGCACACCGACGGCGCCCTGTTCGACGTCGCCACGCGCATCCGGGATCACCTGACGATAAAACCGTTCAGGAAACGCGAGAATCTGCCCCAGGATTGTCAACGGTGCAAGATGTCCGAGCAGTGTTTCGGCTGTCGGTCCAGGGCTTACGCCGCCGGGCGGGGGTTGTATGGCAAAGACCCCAGGTGTTTCAGACGGGCCTAAATCCTGCTATTCCATCCATCACATCTTTAGGGCCTAACCAATAGAATCCTTGCACGGCGAGCAAGAGCCGCTTCGTTTCTGCCGTCGGTATCCTTTATTGCTTCTGGCCCTGCCAGGTTAGGAGAGAAATCTATGAGCAACGAGGCATCACCAGAAACGCGCGTCGGCCTGATCCAGGTCTACACCGGCGATGGCAAGGGCAAGACGACGGCCGCCCTGGGGCTGGCGCTCCGGGCGGCGGGCAGCGGCATGTGCACCTACATCGGCCAGTTCCTCAAGGGCCGGCGCTATGGGGAACTGGACAGTGCCCCCAAGCTGGCCCCCTACGTGACCATCGAACAGTACGGCCTAAACGCCTGGGTCCACGTGGACAGCGTCACGCCCGAGCAGCGCGCCGCCGCCAAGGAGGGATTGGTCAAGATCCACCAGGCGCTCACCGGCGGCGAGTACGACATCGTCGTCGCCGACGAGATCAACATCGCGCTGGCTTTCGGCCTCCTGACCGAAGAAGAGGTCGTCGCCCTGATCGAGAGCAAACCCGCCCAGGTCGAGCTCGTATTGACCGGCCGCCAGGCCCCCGCCGCCATCGTCGAGCGGGCCGATCTGGTGACCGAGATGCGAGAGATCAAGCATCCTTACCAACAGGGCATCCAGGCGCGCGCGGGAATCGAGTTCTAGTTGAGCAAAAAGCGAAGACACCGTGATGAATAAAAAATGGATCGAACCGCAACCCGTCCACGTCCCAGAATCGCTTCGGGCGATCATCGACGGGCGCCCGTTATTGGCGGAGACGCTGGCCCGACGGGGTTTCACTGACCCCAAATCGGCCCAGGCATTTCTCGATCCGGCCTTGTATCGGCCAGCGCCGTCCACCGAGCTGCCCGACGCCGAAAGAGCCGCTGGGCGGATCGAGCGAGCCATCCGGCGGGGAGAGACGATCTGCGTGTGGGGCGATTTCGACGTCGACGGTCAGACCTCGACGACGATCCTGGTCTCCGCATTGCGCGATCTGGGGGGCGACGTCCGTTACCACATTCCTCACCGCCAGCGGGAATCCCACGGCGTCAACCTGCCGGTGCTCAAGCAGATCCTGGCCGAAGGCGCCGGTGTGGTGATGACGTGCGACACCGGCGTGACGGCGCACGAGGCCATAGCCTACGCCCAATCACAGGGTACCGACGTGATCGTCACCGATCATCACGACCTGCCGGCTGCGTTGCCCCGCGCCTTTTCGGTCACCGATCCCAAGATGTTGCCGGGGGACCACCCTCTGCGCGAACTGCCCGGCGTGGGCGTGGCCTACAAGTTGGCCCAGTTGTTGTACGAGCGGGCCGACCGCCCGGCGGATGCGACCCAGCATTTAGACCTGGTCGCTTTGGGCATCGTGGCCGACGTGGCGACCCAGGTAAACGACGTGCGCTATCTGCTCCAGGAGGGGCTTGAGGTCTTGCGCCGGACCGAGCGGCCCGGTTTGCAGGCGTTGATAGAGATCGCCGAGCTCAATCCCGATCATCTCACCGAGGAGCACATCGGTTTCGAGCTGGCCCCCCGGCTCAACGCCCTGGGACGGCTGGACGACGCCACGGTCGCCGTTGAGTTCCTGATGGACACGCGCAACTGGACATTGACTCCCTCCCACGCCCGAATCCTGGCAACTGAGATAGACGGCCTGAACACCCAACGGAAATTGTTATGCAACCAGGTGACACAGGCGGCCTTGTCCCAGATCGAGCGGGACCCCTCGCTCCTGGGATACGCGGGGCTGGTGTTGAGCCATCCCTCCTGGCCGGGGGGCGTGATCGGCATCGTCGCCGGGCGTCTGGCCGAGCGCTTTCACAAGCCGACGATCCTGCTCACGACGCCGGAGGGCGAGATGGCGCGCGGCTCGGCCCGCTCCGTCGAGGGCTGCGACATCCACGCCGCCATCGCCGCCCAGCAGGACATGCTGGGCCGTTTCGGTGGTCACCCAATGGCGGCCGGCTTGAGCATCGAAGCAGAGCGCATCCCCGAATTCCGACGGGCCCTGTCGCGCGCCATTTTGGAGATGTGTGGCGATCTGGAGGAGGCGATCCCCCTCTACATCGATGGCTACTTGCCACTGGAGGACGTCTCGCTGGATCTGGTGGACCAGTTGGAGCGACTGGCGCCATTCGGGCCGGGCAACCCGCCCCTGACGCTGGCCACCCGCGACGTATCGCTGAAGAGCCACACCGTCATCGGGCGAACCCGGGAACACGTGAAACTGACCGTCGAGGATGGGGCGGGAACAATCCGGCAGGTGTTGTGGTGGCGCGGGGCCGGTCAGCCGCTGCCCCAGGGGCCCTTCGACCTGGCCTACACCGTCCGGGCCAACGATTATCGCGGGCAGCGACAGGTGCAGGTGGAATGGGTGGACGCCCGTGTGACAGCACCGGCGGTTGAGCTTCGCCCCACAGAGACCAGAATTCGCGTCGTCGATTATCGACTGGCGCCTTATCCCCAGAAGGCCCTGGAGGAGATACGCCAGCGGGGCCAGATTCTGGTATGGAGCGAGGCCGATCATCGGGCCGAGGTCGCGGGGCAAGATCGACGGGGATTGCAGCCTTCAGAAGCGCTGGCGATCTGGACGACGCCGCCGGGCCCGGTCGAGTTGGGGGCCGCCCTGGAAGAAGTCGCGCCCAAGGTCGTCTATCTCTTTGGGGTCGATCCGGCGCTCGACAAACTGGAACCATTTCTCCGGCGCCTGGGAGGGATCGTCAAGCGGGCGATGAACGCGGAAGAAGGCGTCGCGGCGATTTCAGCGCTGGCGGCGGCCATGGCCCACCGGGAGACGAGCGTGCGGACCGGGCTGGCCTGGCTGGAGGCCAAGGGGTACGTCTCGGTGCGAGAGGATGACACCGACGTCGACCGGGTCTACCTGGAACCGGCAGCGCCCACGTCATCGAACGCGGCCAACGCCGCCCGCCTCCAGGGTCGCCTCAAAGCGCTCCTGGAAGAGACGGCGGCCTATCGCCGTTATTTCGTGCGAGCCGACGGAGAGACACTCGTGATTTCCTAGCGAAAACAGGGATCGTTGGCTTTCCGTATAGCAAGCGTAGGGTTTGCGTCAAGTTAAATGGAAGAGAGTGTGCTATACTACGTGCAGAGTCAAGGGAAATTCTCTTCTTCTCCTCCTTTGGTGAGGGCCGGGGGATGGCGACCCCCGGCTCTCTACGTATATCAGGGCCGGCAGGCGGAAGCTTGCCGGCCTTTTTTATGTCTTCAGTTCACCACCCCGGACGTGAAGGGAAACCAGGAAACGCTATTGACTCATCAAGAAAGTCTCGAACTCGCGGTAAAGCTCGCTGCATATCGAACATCCGAACTGCAAGACCGGCGCCGCCATCGCCAGACATATCGTCACGAAAGCCAATCCCAGGATGACCCAACCGAGGCCGATGGCCAGCCGAGCTCTCTTTTCCATCGCCAGCGTCGTGGCTTCCTTGAGGGCCCGGTAGCCCAGGGCCAACCCAATGACCGCGCCTAGCACCGGGAAGATCGAGTTGCCCACCAGCGAGACGAGAATGCTCACCACCGCCGGGTCGAGCTTGGAAGAACCACTCACTTTCCCCACGAGAACACGGCCGCAGTCGTTGCAGAATTGCTCGCCTAACTCGTTTTCGTGCCCGCAACGGGGACACCTGACCGTCGGCGGGACTACTTCGCGAGGAGGCACAGTCGAAGGCGGCAGCGGGGTAGTCAGGCAGGTGCCACAGTATACACACCGGTGCCGGGTGGCGTCAATGGATTCGAAGTCGGTACTGGCACAACTGGGACACCTTAGTTCAGAATAGGTCGCTTGATTCAATCGGGGGCCCCTCATTCTCTCCCAGTGACGATCTCTTTCTGGCGCATTTTCCCCTTGAGGCTCTTCTCCACGAAAATTTTCTCTCCCGTCCAGGGATCGCGCTCGGTATAGTACATCAGGGTGGCGTAGGTCGACGGCGTGGGTGTGAAGATTTGCACCTGTTCGGGACGGATGTCCAATACCTGGCGGGTGAAATCCCGGAGCCGGTACATATCCTCCTCGGTGCAGCCGGGGTGGGCGGCGATCAGGTAATAGGTGAGGAACTGTTCTTTCCCGGCCGCCTGGGTGTATTGATAGAACGCGTCCTTGAACGCAAGCAGGTCGTCGGGGCCGGGCTTGCCCATCAGGCGCAGCACGTTCTCCTCGGTGTGCTCCGGCGCGATCTTCATCTGGCCCGAGACGTGATGCTGGACGATTTCTTGTAGATAACGTTTGCCCCGCTTGCGATCGGCCAGCACCAGGTCGGGGCGGATGCCAGAACCGACGAAGACTTTTTTGATCCCCTTGATCTGGCGCAGGCGCCTCAACAGCGAGAGTTGCCGCCGATGGTCAGGCGTCAATTGCGGGCACGTGCGGGGATAGAGACAGCGCCGGTCCTCGCAAACACCACGCTCGAGCTTCTTCTGGCATTCGAATCCGTACATGTTGGCCGTGGGGCCGCCGACGTCCTGGATGTAGCCCTTGAAATCGGGCAGTTGCGTCAGCAACCGGGCCTCGGCCAGGATCGATTCCGGGCTGCGCCAACGGACAGTGCGCCCCTGGTGGACGGCGATGGAACAGAAATTGCACTCGCCGTAGCAGCCGCGATGCGTGGCGATGGAGAATTTGATCGTCTCCAGGGCTTTCACGTCTCCTTGTCGGGCGTAATAGGGATGCTGGTCCCGCTGGTAGCCCAGTTCGTGGACCGTGTCCAGTTCCTGCTGAGTCAAGTAAGGAGCGGGCGGGTTCTGCACCAGGTAGCGGGTGTCCTGCTGCTGGTACAGACCCTGGGCGGCGCGGGGGTCGTTGTTGTGGTAGAAGGTATGGAACATCCCGGTGAAGGCTTCCTGATCCCGCTTGACCGCCTGGTAGGAGGGCAGTTCGAGGTACCCTGCTCGCTTCTCGTGCGAGATGTAACAGACGCCCCGTAGGTCTTCAACCGCCTCATCGACGCCCTGGCCCCGGTCCAATCGCTGGGCCAGTTCGACGACCGTCTTTTCTCCCATGCCGTAGACGATGACGTCCGCCTTGGCGTCGAAGAGAATGGAGCGGCGCACGCGATCCGACCAGTAGTCGTAATGGGCCACCCGACGCAGGCTGGCCTCGACCCCGCCCAGCACGATGGGACGGGTGTCCTTGAAGTAACGCTTGATCAGGTTGGTGTAGACGATCACGGCCCGGTCCGGACGGCGCTCGTTGCGCCCGCCGGGCGTCATGTCGTCACGCCGCTTGGGCTTTTGTGTGGCGGTGTAGTTGGCGACCATCGAGTCGATGCAGCCGCCGGTCACGCCCCAGAAGAGGTTCGGCGCTCCGAGGCGAACGATGTCCTTGGGAGATTGGATGTCCGGCTGGGCGATGACGCCGACCCGATAGCCGGCATCGAGCAACACCCGACCAACGACGGCCGCGCCGACGAAGGGGCTGTCGACGTAGCTGTCGCCCATCACCAGGATGACGTCCAGGCTATCCCAGTCGAGTTGTTCAAGTTCTTTGGCAGTCGTGGGTAAGAACATAAGGCTCCTTTGTTTCTCGTCTTAGAGACGTGGCGGTGCGAGTTTTTATCATCCCACCTACAGTGCGATGGTTAGGGCGCGATGGCAAAGAGACATTTGAGATAGGCCGCCTCCTTGAATTTCACCGGATGGTCGATGGGATGACCGGTGTGCATCTCTTCACAGAGGGCCCGGTTGGCCCGGTTGGCCGCGCGGTGCACGGCGGCGAAGAAGGCGTCGGCGCTGACCCGGCTGGAACAGGAGGCCTGTACCAGCACGCCGCCCCGCCGGAGCAGGTCAAGACCCAAGTGCGTGAGCTTCTCGTAGGCCGCGATGGCGGCATCGACGTGGGCCGCTTGCTGGGCAAAAGAGGGCGGGTCGATGACGATCAAGTCGAATTGGCGTCCCTCCCGCCCCATCTGGGCCAGCACCTCGAAGGCGTCCCCGGCGCTCGTCTCGTGGTGGGTCACCGCGACGGCCGGGTGATCCCGGTTGAGATCGAAGTTGCGCTCGGCCGCGCTCAGGGCCGGTTGGCTGGCGTCGAGACTGACGACGACCCGCGCACCGCCCCGGGCGGCGTAGACCGAGAATCCCCCGGTGTAGGCGAAGACGTCGAGCACGCGCTTGCCGGCCGAACGTGCCTCCACCCGGGCCCGGTTCTCCCGCTGATCCAGGAAAAAGCCGGTCTTCTGACCGTGGATGGGATCCACCTCGAAACGCAGGCCGTTCTCCCGGAAGGTCACGCGGAGGCCCGGCGTCTGTGCCTCGTCCGGCGACGGGCCGCTCAGGAGCACGCCATCTTCCAGGCCATACAGGTGACGGGGGTCATCCTGCGGCGCGCGACCCAGGCGCAGGACGGCCCGCTGATGTGGCTGGACGGCCGCCAGGGCCGCCAGCACGTCCGGCAGATGGGGGATCCATGCGATGGAATAGAGCTTCAATACCAACGTCTGTGCGTAGCGGTCGATGACCAGGCCGGGGAAATGGTCATTTGCACCGTGCACCAGGCGATAGCCGTCGGTATCCGCCGAGGCAAGTCCCGCCCGGCGCTGGATCGCCGCCGCCAGCTTATCCCGGAACCAGTCGCTGCCGATGGGGGCCGGTTCGCCATACTGTAGCACGCGCACCCGGACGGTC
>DSAR01000564.1 GCA_011046405.1 Chloroflexota bacterium
GTCGCCCGGTTCCGCCGGGAGAGGTTCCAGATCATAGTACCTCTCACCATCCAGAATGAAGACCTTTAAGCGGGGAAGTTCGCCGGGCTGGATGTAGGCGCCTAACCACTCTGGTGTCCCGTCGCCGTTGGTGTCTTCCCAGCGCAGGCATAGGGGGGTCACGTTCGCCTCGGCCAAGCGGGCCTGTACCTTGGCGATGGGTGTCTCCACGGCGGCCGGGGCCAGGGTCGGGCCGGGCGTTGGGCTTGGGATTGGCGTTGGCGTCCACGTCGCCGTGGGCAGAGGCGTCGCTGTGGGCGCCAGCGTCACGGCCTGAGTCGGCGTGGGCGTCAGCGTGGGGGCCAGGGTATACGTCGCTTCAGAGGGAAGCAGCCCATCGGAAAGGGGATGGCAGGCGTTGAGCGATCCGACGAACAATAGAACGAGAAGCAGGGAAAATGGAAAGGCCCACTGGCGAAAGGAGTGGCCGGGCTTCATGGTCATAACAATCCCTTGACCTTCATATCTTTCGGGTGTTCGACGAGGAAATCGAATCGTACGCTCCTTTTCTCCCCGGGCGCTAACGTCAATCGCCAGGTGAGGATACCCAGGTCGCTCTGTTCAGCAAGCTCCGGTTCGGCAGAGGTCAGTTTCACCTTGATATCCTCGTGCCGGGCGACTGGAATCTGGTCGTAAAGTGTCGTTTCGATCCCTACGGGCAGGAGATTTTCTAATAGCGCGTCGTAACCATAGAGCAGCCGTCGCTGACCGCCGATGAGTTTCTTGTCGACCTCGCGCCGCCTCAGTTCTCGCGTCACGCGCACCCGGTCGTCGGGGCCGAGATAAAGCGCCATTTCTCCATCCGGCGCCACCAGGTCGATCTCGGTCGCGCCGATGAATGTCTCGTCGACGAAGAGGTTGACCGGGCCGGGCAAGAAGACGTACGCGCTATCGTTGACGACCGTGGCCCGCCGGTATACCGCCTCGACGAGTTTGGGGGCGGCGACGTAAGTGATCTCTGGCGTTAGCTGCAAGCGGGCCACGGTCACCTTTTGGGACGTCCCATTGGCGGGAATTGTCGCCACGCCCGGCGTCCGGTAGGTCACCGCAGCCCCGGTGTGTGCCACCATCGCGACGACATCCTCGGCCTCTATCATTGCTTCGGGCGCTGCTTCGGCCCCTGCGTCCCACATCTCCATGGCCGGCGCGGCGGCTACCCTCCCCATTTGCATCATATCCACGGATCGTACGGGCGCCGGCGCGACATACCAGGGATCGAGCTCGGGCAACGTCTCTGCCAGGGCCGGTCGAGCGGTAGAGAGGGTCAGTTCGACGTCGATCCACTCCTCTCCCGTTTGTTGGGTTACCTCGGCCAGGTAACCTATCTCCAACACCGGCGATTTCTCGGTCTCCAACAAGCGTGTATCGTAGAGCGGCGACCAGCCGGCGCCGCGCACCACGTAGGTCACTTCGATTGTCATGTCACACGCCTGCTCTGCCTCGACCTCAATCGACGCAGTATATCGCTCTCGCTTCGCGGCGCCCCGCAACTGATCCAGTTCCTGCTGGTATTTTTCCAACTGGCGCTTCAGTTCACGCTGACGAACGTTCAACGCCAACGACTCGGCGTTGTGGCGCTCGGCTCGCTCGCGCAGCGCATCGAGCCACGCTATCTGCTCGGCGGCGCTCGTCTTGGCAAAGGCCAGGCCGCGGGCATAGATCTTCGCCTGGCTGGCCAGCGCATCCAGCGCCTCCTGCTCCCGCCCGATCAACGCCGTCTGGGCCTCGAGGCCCTGTGATTCGTCTTTTAAGGTTTCTATCTGTCGCTGCAATTCGCGCACTCGCTCCGCTGGAGTCTCGACGTAGAAATCGCGTCGCACGTCTACCCCAAGTAGGTGGGTCGGAGCAGCGGCCCGGCCCGAAGCGCGTAGCGAATTTGGCGTGAGGCCCTGGGGCAATTCGCTTATCTCCAGCCGGCTGAGACCGGGATCCAGTGAGACGGTAGCCGTACGGGTCACCCGGGCGCGGTCCGGGTAGACGGTCACAGCGGTCACGTCGCTCGAGATACGCGACACGTTCGTTTCATTCTTCATGATTATCCACCTCCAATGCCCGACGAACAGCGATGGCCAAGGTGTCCACGTCGAAGGGCTTACGGACGACCTGGATAAAACCCTCGGCTTTCAGTTGCTCCAGGCCCTTCTGTGAGACGTAGCCAGTGATTGCGATGACCTTTAGGTCCGGATCGATCTCCTTCAATAGATGCACCAGATCCTGCCCGCCCATCTCTGGCATGGCCAGATCGGTGATGACCAGGTCAATGTGCGCGGCCGAGCGGTGGATTTCCAAGCCCTCTATCCCATTGGGAGCAGTCAATACCTGGTAGCCCAGTGATTTCAAAAGATCACTCCCCAATTTTTGGATTCTCGCCTCATCCTCGACCAGGAGAATGATCTCTCCCTTCCCACGCAAGGAAGCCAACGCCTCTGGCCTTTCCAAGAAATCATCTGCCGCTGCTTCGTAGATCGGCAAGTAGACGTGAAAGGCAATCCCGCCGTCGGGCGACGTCTCCACGTCGATGTAACCCTCGTGCTGTATGACGATGCCGTGAACTTGAGCCAACTCCAGGCCTGTTCGCTTGCCCGGCGACGTCGAGATGAAGAAGGGCTCGAAAATATGTGGCAAATCTGGTGCGGGAATCGAGAACCCCGTGTCTGAGACGGTGATACAGGCCCACGTTCCGGGCGTGATTCCCTCCACTGGCGGCTCATCGTCCGGCCCGACCGTCACAGACGACAGCTCGACGCGCAAGTCTCCTCGCTCGGGCATGGCATCGCGGGCGTTGAACATGAGATTCATCACGGCTTGCTGAATCCGCGTGGGGTCGGCATTGACCGTCAACGGTTCTTCTGTCATTTCGATCAATAGCCTGATGTGATCGGGCAAGGTCCGTCGCACGATGTCGACGATCTTCTGAACCGCTCCCTTGAGATCGAAGGGCCGAGGTTCAATCGCCGAACGACGGCTGAAGTCTAGAATCTGATTCACCAGGTCGGCCGCTCGCTTTGCTTCGTCCAGGATCACGGTCAATCCCGATGAGACCTCCAACGAGAGGTTGGGCAGTGTCATCAGCGTCTGAGCGTAAAGGACGATGGTCGTCAAAAGGTTGTTGAAATCTAGCGCGATTCCAGAGGCCAACTGGCCCACTGCCGTCAGCCGTTCCTGTTTCTTCATCAATTCCTCGGCTCGTTTTCGCTCGGTGATATCGACTGCCACCGTCAGCACGCAATTCTCGGCCCACCCGCGCCGTTCCAGGGGCATTTTGGTCACCTGGACCCACCGCGCACTGGCATCCGGCCGGGAGATCAAGACCTCTGGTTCGAAGAGCGTTTGTTGTGTCTCCACGACCTGGCGGTCATAGGCCATTAGTTGCTTGGCCGAGATGGCGCTGATCTGAGATCGCTCGGCAAAATCGAGGTCGGTCAGCCCCTTCATCTCGTGAGGCGTCGTGTTGTAGAACTGCGCGGCGGTTTCATTGGCCAGAATGTAGCGTCCATCCCGGTCCTTGACCGACACGAAGGTGGGGCTAGAATCCAGGACCCGCCGCAACAAGGCCTCGCTCTCGCGCAGCGCTTTCTCGGCCCGCTCCCGGGCCTCCGAGCGCTCGCGGAAAGCCAGTCCATAGGCCATCAGAAGTTCCATCAACACAGTCGAGGCGTCGCCGCCGATGTCTCGCAATGTCATATTTGGGTTCTGTTGCGCCAGGCGACGTAACGCTGCCTCGTGCACCTCGACGATGTCCTCCGGCTGAAAGTCGGCCAGGACGAGTTCACGCCCCAACTGCGCCGCCGACATCAACAGCCGTTCCTCTGGCTGATCGATATAAGTGATCAAGATATCGAAATATCTATCCTGCTTCGATTTATCTAGCATCACGCCCCCTCGTTTTTGAATAACAATATCGCCGCATCGTCGGACTTGCGCCCCCAATCCTGCAGAATCTGTTTCGCCAGTACGTCCACGTCTTCGAAGAGTGCGTCGTCGTAATGTCTCAAGTCCATTTTCTCGGGTATCCCGTCGGTGAATAAAATGACCAGATCCCCCGGATTGAGCGGGATCGTCTCTGGCAACAAGCGCTTGATGCCCATCCCCACCGTCCCCGGAACGCTCGACAGGCGTTTGACGTTATATCTCGACAACGTTCCCTGCTGTGCACGCACGACCATCGCCCGCGGATTTCCCACCCCGGCGTAGGTCAAGGCGCCCTCTGCTGTATCGACGATGGCGATGCCCATCACACCGCCTCGTGTGTGCCGGATCGCCCGGTCGCACCCGGTGAAAATATCGAGCAGCGATTCGGCGAGGTGCCGCCCCACGTAACTCACCGCTGCCTGGGCAGCTTCTTCGGCAGCCCCTCCATGCCCCAGGCCATCTACCACGCACAGCGTCACTTCGTTCCCATCCGCCCAGTACGCACATTCATCCCCACAATGTGGATCGTCTCGAAAAGATTTTTTTGCAATCGCTACCTGTACATGATTCGCTTTACCTGACAAGATTATCCACCCTCCCCATTTTAGGCGCCATCATGGCTATCACCACCTTCGTGAACCCAGGTCTCGATTCGATTTGAAACTCGTGCACCAATCGTTTGGTCCCAGGCAACCCGGCCCCCAACGTTCCCCCGGTGCTGAAGCCCTGCCGCATGGCGAGTTCGATGTCCGGAATACCCGGCCCATTGTCTTCCACGATCACCTGAATACAGTTCTCCGCCTGATTCGATTGATCCGCGATGGTACAGACACCCAATCCGGCGTAATGCAGGACGTTGCTCGTCAACTCCGATATAGCTGTCGCCAGGCGCGTTTGATCCGCCAGACCAAAGCCCAGTTCCTGCGCTAACTCTCGGCCAGTCTGACGCGCATTGATGATGTCGCCGTAGCTTCTAATCGCGACATGTGTTTTGGTTACACCCATATCTTCCAACCCAACCGACGTGCTATGTCATCGTCCGTTCTCGTCGCTGGTGACGCAGATGGAGTGGACACCCACCGCCACAGATCGAAAACTCCGGGCACAGGCGGCACTTATCCGGCGCATAACGGCGCTCCCGCAGCGATTGGGCCAGGTCGTGTTCCCAGATCGCCTCCCAGGGATCGTGCAGGATGTGGCCCAACGGCTCGTAATAGCTCTGGCACGGGATGACGGCACCATCCGGTTCGACGCACATGTTGTAGAGCGCGGCGGTGCACGCCTTCACGCCCAACTCCAACTGGAGCGGGGAGAAGGCGCAATACTGGGTGGGCGTGTACCAGATCAAACGCAAGCCCCACTCGTCGGCCGCCCGCCGCACCCGTTCCAGGATCGGGACCAATTCGCCCTCCCGGAAACCGGTGCCGACCGTCTCTCCCCGGCCGGCGTAGATCAAGCTGTTGCAGGCAAAGGACGAGACGTCCAGGGACGCGATGAGGTCCACCGTCTCCTCGATGGCGGCGACGTTCTCGCGAGTCAACGTGGTGTTGGTCGTGGTATACAGCCCCTGCGCCACCGTGTTCTCGATTCCTTGCACCGTCTCTTGCCACGCCCCTGGGGCCCCCACCATTTTGTCGTGCTCGTCCCCGGCGTGGGATTCCAGCGTGATCTGGACGTGATCCAACCCGGCGGCGACCAGCGCCTGTACCAGATTCGGATCCGACAGGCGCCGGCCGTTGGTCAAAAGCCCGGTCACCAGGCCCAACCCCTCGGCGTAGGCCACCAACTCGACCAGGTCGTTTCGCAGTGTCGCCTCTCCGCCGGTGAAGCAGACGTGCGGTATCCCAATTTCCCACACCTGTTCCAGGATCGACCGCCAGGTCGCGGTATCCATCTCCGGGTAGTCGGTCGAACGGGCCACGTAACAGTGGGGGCAGGCGTTGTTGCAGCGATAGGTCAACGCCAGGTCCATCCGGTAGGGGGCCGTGAGGGAGATCGAAAACGGATCCACCCGCTCGACGTCTAGGCCGACGATGGGGCACCCCGCGTCGTTGCCCCGGATGAGCTGTTCCAATTGGGCCTGTATATGGCGAAAATCGGCGCGGGCCGAATTCGCGTCGACCTGATACCACTGGCACACCGCATGAAGCGCCTCTTCCTCCGGCGTCTTCTCCAGGACTAACCAAGCGTAATCGGCGGCTGTCTGGTTCAGATGCAACACCCGCGAGGCATTGACCAACAGATGACTGGCCCCCTCGGATGCCAGGCGCAGGTGAAGGCGCAACCGCCTGCCCGCTTCGTCACACCGTTCGTAGGCATGCAGCCCAGGAGAGGGCCGATCAAGGCCCTCTCCGCCCCCGAAGATATGTCGCAAGCGCGAAATGACAGACACTAGCGCCCTCCGCCGGCGCAGGCGCACGCGCACCCGGCGCAGGCGCACGCGCAGGCGCAACTGCTGCCGCCGCCGGACGATCTGCCGCCGGAGGATGAGCCCTGAGGCAACGGGTTGGTCACTTTGGTCACACCGCTGGTAAAGCCTGTCACGTTGCCGACGATGTTGCCGGCGGTCCGTTCGACGCCCCGGACGAAGGTCGCCGCGAAAGCTGCGCCGGGCAGGGTGGGCATGGAAATTGGCTTCCCGCTGCCAGTGGAGATCGCTTTCCCGCTGCCCTGTCTGCTGCCAGAACCAGCGCTGGATGTCGCGGTGGCCCAGGGGCGATAATAGCCCCACCATAGCGGCGCGTAGACCGGCCCGGTGCGGAAGACGCGCCGGGTGCGATCGTCGAAATTGTCGTCCAGCATCGTCCATTCCAGATCCTCGTCGAAGCGCTGGCTGCGCACCTCCGGCGCGTCGGTCTCCTCGACCTGTTTCCAGGCCCGGCTCACGATGTCGCGATAATACGCGATGGTCTCTTTCCGGCTAAACCCTTTCATTTTCTTGTTCACGGTTTTGACCAGGTCGACCATCATCGTGCGCAACTTGCTCTCGCTCAAGGTGCCGTCCTTCTTCACCGCTTCCAGGAATTTTTCCTCGTAAGCGTGCAAGCCCTCCGGCAGCGGCTCGTTGGCCTGGACCTTCAACGGGTCGTCGCGCAACACCGTGATGGCTCCCTTCTTGAGCAGGCCAAAGAGGATCATCGTCAACACCTTGTTCAAGGGTATCTCCAGGAGAATGGCCGCCTCGACGGCCGAAAGCCCCCGCTTGACGCCGACCCCCTCGATCTTCATCGAAGGGGGCAGATATTGCATCTTGCGACGCCGGTCTCCCCACACGCTGAGTCCGACGATGCCGGCGGCGATCAACACGATGATGGCGAGCGGATTGCAGCAGCAGCCCCGGGCGAAACCCCAGATAGCGCCCAGGAGCACCTCGAAACCTGAAGGCGGGGACTGCACCGCCCCCTCGGCGACGTACTGCTTGGGAAAGGATGCGCCGAAGAGGTATTGCCGGTCGGGCGCAGCGCTCCCATGGCGCCAGACGTAGAGCACCCGGCCCTCGTCGTCCATCATCGCGTCCGGTTGTTCCTGGGGCCAGCCCGAAGGGCTGCCGTGCCAGCGCGGCTCCTCTGGCTGCACGCCCGGCGGCAGGTGGAAGCGCACCGTCAGGTCGGTCGTCCCGTGCACGAATTGCCCATCGAACCAGGTTGGCGAGAACTGGATGCTGGCGTAATTGGCGTCCTGGCTGTCTTCGTAGAGCATACGCCCGATATTCTTGATCACCACGTGCACCGTCCCCTGGTCGCCGGGAGAAATCTCCTTGCTGCCCAACCAGACCTCCACGCCGTCGACGTAATCTGATTTCCCGATTTTAATGGCGGGGATCCCGTCCACGTAGGCGCTCACGTTGGAAAGTTGATAATGTGTGTTGGGCAAGCCTACGTCCACCACGTCGATGGGATGTGCCCCCCGGTCGCAAGTGAAGGTGAACCAGTAATCGAGATCAATCGACCCATCCTGGTTGACCCAGACAGCCACGACTTCCTTATCCAGGGAAAAGGAATAATCCTGGGCGTGGGTACTAAAAGGCACAAATAGTAATCCATACAAGACGAGAATCCGAAGTAACAGCTTGACACACGTTTTCCAATTCACGTTTGTTATATGCGTCATTGGACGCCTCCTTCCAGACTATCTCTCACCACTTCGGTTCCTCTACGAGTTGATACGAGGCTCCACAATACGGGCAGGAGATAAAAATCGCCCCCTCTTGGAGGGAGATGCTGTCCTTCTCCAACTCGCCCCCGCATTTTCGGCACGTCATCGTCTCCAGCGCCACATCGCCGCTGAGGTCGATCTTCTGGATGATCTCCTGGGGCGGCGAGGCTGGTTTGGGCTCGCGGAACTTGATCAGCGCGACGATGCCCAATCCAATGCCTACCAGGACGAGGCCGATGAAGAACCAGCCCACGTTGCTCCCTTCACTGAAAGTCGCCAGGATGAAGAGCACGCCAAAAAGCACCAGTATGGCGGCGACGATGTAACCGATGATTTTGCCAGCAGACATAAATGACTCCTTCCTTGTAGTTAATCCTCTTCCCGCTGATAAGCTATCTGACCGTCCACCATCACCATCTCCGGCACGCTGCGATAATCCAGGGGGTGCGTGCTGAAAATGACGATGTCGGCGTCCTTGCCGACCTCCAGGCTGCCGACCCGCTCGTCGACGCCGATGATCTCGGCGGCGTTGATGGTGATGGCCTTGAGCGCTTCGGTCTCTGGCATACCCTCGCGCACGGCCAACGCGGCATTGATGGTCAGGTACTTGACCGCCGATGATTCGTCGGTCTGGATCGCCACCTTGACCCCTGCCTTGGCCAGTAACCCCGGATTTCTGGGCGTCATATCCTTGAGTTCGTACTTGGCGCGGGAGAATAAAATCGGCCCGACTGTGACCGGGATGCCTTTTTTGGCCAGAATATCGGCGATTTTGTAACCCTCGGTGGCGTGCTCCAACGTCAGGTCGAGATCGAACTCCTCGGCGACGCGAATGGCGGTCAGCATATCGTCGGCCCGGTGGGCGTGGACGCGGGCTTTCAACTCCCGCCGCAGCACCTGGCCCAGCGCTTCCAACTTGAGGTCCCGTTCTGGCGGCTGGGGGGCCTTGTTATCCGTCTCATCTCCGGTCTCTGTCTTGGCCTGGTGCTCGGCCAGATCATCCTCGTAGCGGCGCCATTTCTCCAGGTAATTCTGGGCATCGACCAGCGCCGCCCGCAACACACCCGCGTTTCCCATCCGGGTGGACGGCGTCTTCTTCTGTTCGCCGTAGACCCGCTTGGGATTTTCCCCCAGCGCCAGTTTCATCCCGGCCGGTTCGACCAGGATCATCTGTTCCACGCTCGGCCTGGGAACCGTCTTCAGGCAAATCCACTGCCCGCCCACCAGGTTGGCGCTCCCCGGGCCGGTGAGCACCGTCGTCACGCCGGCCGCCAGTAGTTCGCCGAACGCCTGATCGTCCGGATTGACCGCGTCCAACGCTCGCAGGTGGGGCGTGATCGGATCGGTCATCTCGTTCCCATCCGACTCCTGCCAACCAATCCCGTCGGGGAAAACGCCGACGTGGCAATGGGCGTCAATCAATCCGGGCGTCACCACCTTGCCTGTCGCGTCGTACACCTGGGCGTCGTCGGGCGCTTCCACGTCTGCGCCCACCGCCGCGATGCGCCCACTCTCCTCGTCAATGAGCACGTTCCCTCGCTCGAACGTGCCCTCTCTCGTCATCACGTTTCCATTGATGATCGCAATCACGTTGCAAACCTCCTCAAAGAATTATACGAATAGAACAGGGTAAAGTCGCTCAAAACTGAGACTTAATTGGGTTCAGGTTCAGTGTAAACTCTTTACCTCTCACGCTTCACTTTCTGCCCCAGCGCGTAGAAAGTGGGAACGAACAGCACGCGGCGTCCCTCGGCCAGGGCCTGGCGGTCTATCTCGCGCCAGCGGCGCAATTTTTCCGGCGGGACCAGCCCGGCGAGGTCTCGCTGGCGCATCGACCATTCGGTGTCGAAATCACCACCGGGCGGAGCAGCGTCGTTTCCAACGCAATCCCAACGGCCGGCCATCACGCCCACCGTCGTCTGCAAACCAGCCCCGGCGAAAAGCTCCCCCAGGCGTCGCCCCATCTCCGGTTCGGCGCCCTGGCGACGCAACGCCTCGGCCTGCCAGCGCCCCAGGGAGGCCAGCGCTGGCGGATAATCGACCCGGCCGCCGTAATCCGGTTCGGCGCAGGCCGCGACGTAGCCGCCGGGCCGCAGCACCCGCGCCATCTCACACACGCCCTGGATCGGATTGGTCAGCCAGAGGAGCAAGAAGTGGCTGAGCACCACGTCGAACGAGTGATCTGGAAACGGCAAGTGATGCGCGTCGCCATGGACGTAGGTCACGCCGTCCTCCCGTTCCCGGGCGAAGGTCAGCATGCGGGCATCCACGTCCACCCCAACCACGCGACCCGCTCCCCACCGGCGTAACTCCCCGGTAATCGCGCCGGTTCCACATCCCACGTCCAGGACACCGTCGGCGCGGGCCAACGCCGCCTGGCTGTAGATCCAGGTCCGCGTCGACCGGGTCCAGCCGGCCTGGACCGTGAACCAATCGTCCCATTCCGACAGGGTCAGGTCAGGCGCCATCACGCCTCTAGTGACGCCAGCTTCTCTCGCTCAGGGTGACGCCAGATCGATTCCCACGAATCGCGCAACAGGTTCCCCAGGACCACGTTGTATCCCTGGGCCGGCAGTGCGTCGCCGTCCGGCTCGACGTAGAGGTGCTGCCGGACGACCTGTCCCGCCGGTAGACCGGTCTCGACCTCCACCGGGTTGACGTGCGAATAGGGGGCGGCCAGGTCCCACACCAGGGTCATATTGTGTTCGTAGACCGCCTCCTGACTTTCCTTCAAGATGTGCGCCAATTTCTCGGCGTGGATATCGTCCGATTCCAAGGGGCTGCTCAAGGCCATGGCTGGCACGCCCAACTCCGCCAGGTAGTCCACCGTCTCCAAGACCGAATCGGCGTTCTCTGGCCGGACGACGACGTGCACGACGACGTAAATATCACCTGCCAGGCCGTTCTTCAGCCCGGTCATCGTCTCCTCCCAGCTGCCCGGCCGCCCCAGGACGGCATCGTGGATCTCCGCCCGGTGCGAGACTAGCGTGATCTGCAGGTGATCCAATCCGGCGAGCAGGAGTTCGTCGAGATAGACCTGGTTGCGCAAGCGCCGCCCATCGGTTAGCAGGCCGGTGACCATCCCCAGTTCCTCTGCATAGGTTATGAGTTCCACCAGATCGTCCCGCAGCGTCGGTTCGCCGCCTGTGAAGCAGATGTGGGGCACTCCCACCTCCCAGAGTGAGCGGATTATGCAGCGCCAGTCGACGGTGGACAACTCCTGGTCTACGCGATGCTCGGCTTCTGGATCCAGCGCGCTGGTCTCGTCCACCCGGTAGGTCAGGGCCAAATCGACGCGATAAGGCGCTGAGGTCTCAGCGGAGAAGGGCTCGACCCGGTCGATCCCCAGAAAAGTCACCGGATCCAAATCTTCCATCGTCGAAAGCATCAAGATGTGATCCCGCAACTCCCGAAGATCGGCCCGGGCGGTATCAGGACTAACCCGGTATCGCCGCACCATCTCTTGGACCGCCTCTTTTTCGGAAGCGCCCTGGATAAGTAGACGGGCGTACTCCGTGGCGGTTCGGTTCAGGTGCAAAATCGTCGCCGCGTTGACGACCAGAAGTCCACGACCATCCCCCTCGATGCGCAAGTGCAAACGATATTGATCGTCCGCCTCGGGTGGTGTCTGGTAATGCAGCACCTCCGGCGCCAATGGTTGAACAGGCTCGAACCAAGTTTTGATCTTGTCCAGCACAGACATTGCCTTCCCTCCTTGCTGTATAGTGAAACCCTGATATAACCCAATGGCGCGCGCCCTCGACCCTGGGTATTTCAGTTTACCACGAATTCAGTGTCAAATCAAGCCAGCGTATTAGCTCAGGATGCACATATGGATAGACACAGATAAAATCAGAAGTGACGCGAGGCCATTCCAATTCCCCATCTGGACTCTGGCAAATAGGGAACCATCCCCGATTTTCGGAATTGGGACGCAGATGGACGCGAATTTTCGCAGATTTTTATTGTTTATCTGCGTTCTTCTGCGTGAATCTGCGTTCCATCAAAGAGTGAAACTAAATTTGCCAGACTCCAGTCCCCATATCGCCGATTCGCTGATTCGCCGATTCGCCGATTCGCCCATTCGCCGATTCGCCCATTCGCCGATTCGCCGATTCGCCCATTCGCCCATTCGCCGATTCGCCCATTCGCCGATTCGCCCATTCGCCGATTCGCCCATTCGCCCATTCGCTGATTCGCTTACTCGCCCCATTCGTGATAAAATATAAATGGGACAACACTTCTGGACGCTTCCAGATCAGGAGAACAAGATATGCTCCAACCAGTCAATCCCTACGTGGCGGGCGCTCCTATGCAAGGGGAAGAGGGATTCTTTGGCCGACGAGCAACGCTGGACTGGATAAACCGAGGTTTGCACAATCCGGTTGCTAACTCGCTGGTGTTGTTTGGCCAACGACGCATTGGCAAAACGACCCTCCTGCTCCAATTGCGACGCACCTTGCCAGCCGAGGATTTTCTAGCCATCTATTTCGATCTAGAGGGGCAGGCCGTTCGCCCTCTGGGACAAGTCCTGGCGGATTTGGCGGATGCCATCGCCGAGCGCTCCGGTTTCGAGTCGCCAGACCCAAGGGCATTCGACGACCGGGGTGTGTTCTTCAGCCGCACCTTCTTGCCCCAGGTCTGTGAGTCGCTAGAGCCAGACCGTCGTCTGGTCATCCTCTTCGACGAGTTCGAGGTGCTGGATCGGGCCACTGAGGAGGACCTTCCGTCCACGGCCGCCGTCCACGCGCTGCTCCGCCTCATTCGCCGGGTGATGACCAAAGTGCCGAACCCGGCCTTCGTCTTCACCATCGGCCGGCGGGTGGACGATCTGGCGCTTGACTTTACGGCCCAGTTCAAGGCCTCCCTGGTGCGAGAGATCTGGGTTCTCGATCCCGCCAGTACAGAGGCGATGATCCGGCAGGCCGAGGCCAACAGGACCTTGACGTTTACCGACCGGGCTGTCAGCCGGATTTTTGGCCTGACCCAGGGACATCCTTACCTGACCCAATTGCTGTGCCATCAAATTTGGGAACGGGCCTATGCCTCGCCGTCCGCCTCTCGTCCCCAGATCGATGTGACAGACGTAGAGATCGCTGTACCTGACGTGTTGGAGACGGTCAACCAGGCTATGGCCTGGCTCTGGCGTGGGCTGAGTCTGGCCGAGCAAATTTACGCCGCCGGGCTGGCCGAAACGTTAGACGAGGGCGAGCCGATCCAGGAAGAAGAGGGGATGTGTGTTTTGGCCGGCCACGCTGCCCGTCTGCTCACGCGAGAGGTCGAACTGACCGCCCCGCGTGATCTGGTCCGCCGCCGGGTGCTGGACCTGGTCGACGAGCGAGAACATCGTTTCACCATCGACCTCTTTCGGCGCTGGATCCGCGAACACCAACCCCTCCACGTCGTCAAGGAAAAACTGGATCGCGTCGACCCGCTGGCCGACGAACTGTTCGGCATCGGCCAGGAATTTTATCGCCGGAACCAATGGAAGACGGCGACCCGATATTTTCGCGATGCACTGGCAGCCAACCCAAATCACTTCCACGCCCGGCTTCGACTGGGGGAAACGCTCCTCCAACTGGGCAGATTCGACCAGGCCGTCGATGAACTGGAATGGACCTACGAACAGGATCACAAGGAAGCGTGCCCGATCCTGACCCGCGCGCTGGTAGCCCAGGCTCGGGCCCGCCAAGAGGCCGGAGAAGAAGAGAGCGCGTTGAGAATTTGTAAGCGGGCGCTCAATATCTCCCCCCACCACCGCGCGGCCCAAAAGGTACACGATGCCATCCTGATCACGCGCCTGGAGGCCGAGGCCCAAGAATACGAGCGCGCCAAACGGTGGGGCAAGGCAGCCGTGCTTTATGAACGGCTGATCCACCAGGCCCCCGACAGTGAGCACCGAGAGCGTTGGGAAGCCGCGTCAACCCGTTGTCGCAACGAAGAGCGCTTGATTCAACTCTTTACACAGGGGCAGAAAGCGCTCGAAAACCGGGATTGGCCCCACGCCCAACGGGCCTTCGCCGAGATCGTCCACGCCCGGCCCGATTACCGTGTGGAGCAGCAGTGGGCGGCCCGATTGCTGCAGCGGGCCGTCTTCGAAAAACCATCGCGCAAACCGGCCCGGTGGCTGGCGCCTTTGGTGATATCCCTCCTGCTTGTGTTGGCGGGCGTCACCTGGCGCTATCGACCCTGGCAGAGAATCGATGTGATGCCGCCCGTCAACATGCCGGCTCACCAGCAGCACGTCCACACCTACCGGCTGGACGTCAATCACGACGGTGAGGAAGAGCGGGTCGTGCTCTACCGCTTCGATATACCCGACGACGCCTCGTCAGAAAGAGCACCCATCGCCGGGGCTGTTTATCAATCTGCTCACGACACGCTTTCTACCCTGACCCGTTACGAGCTACGCCCACCAGATGGCAATTACCTGTGCGAATGTCGGTGTGTGGCCACGATGGAGGACGTCCTTTCCGGCCTGCCTGGCCCAGAACTCGTCATCCGAGATCGCTGTAACGGTGAAATGACGCGCTTATCCATCTTCCGCTGGGACGCCGAGGCAGCGCAATATCGCGCTCAGGGCCATTTCAGCGGCAGTCAGCTTGAGGTCGAGAGGGATACAGTGATCGTCAACCAACGGATCCCCCACCGCGCGCAACTTCTCCTCCGGCAGACCTATCACGCTCGCGAAAACAGGACCTATTACCAACCGGGTGAGTTGGGCATACCTGTCATGCCGGACACATATGAACTCACCTTCTATCAAGGCGAACCGCAAGACGTCACCCGCTCACCTTATCCAGAAAAGGTGGTGCTCTCATTCTATCACCATTATGACGAAGGAGAACAAATCTCACGCTATTTCACCGAGCAAGGATGGCAGCGGCTCAAACGCTGCTCCGAAGGAAGTTGCGGATGTGCACTTCCTCCCGGCGAAGCGCCCCGCGTTCGGGTGACCAACCTCCAATCGACCGACGAGCTCCTGGAAGGAACGAAAGACACCAGCGCATGGGCCATCATTGACGCCAACGTCATCTGTGGAGACGACGACCAAGAAAAGTCGGTGCGATGGCGCCTGGTATGGCAAGGAGACCAATGGAAACTGGACGACGCAGAAGTCCTGTCCGCTGATTAGGCCCTAGCCCGGACGAAGCCGCTGCGCTTCCGAGCCGGAACCAAAAAGGAGCACCTCATGTGCAAATCAACCAAACTTATCCCGCAAATAGGCGAGCACGAGATGGTCGATCTCGTCCTCGTCGCCGTGCCAGCGCTCTTCCAGGTTCTCTCGGCCGGTCAAGGCCCGCAATGCCCGGCGGGTCGCCGTGTCGAAAACACCCGTAGGGCCGGCGGCGGGGGGATCGTAATCCTCGGTCTCGATCAATAACGCCTGCAACTCGGCCGCGACGTCGTCCAAGGGGATCAAGCCTGCCGGGTCCACCGCGCCGAAGTAGAGATGGTGCGTCTCAACCAACTTCTGGAGCTTGCGGATCGGCTGAGGATCGTCGTCCACCCGGAGATCCAGGTAGCGGTCGTTGTTGCCGCCGTAACCGCCGCCCTCGCGCACGACCACGACGCAGGCCGACTGTCGGCCCCGGCTGTCGCCGCCGGCCGCTTGCCCGGCGAGCAACGCCTCCACCAGCCAATCGGCCAACTCCCCCTCGCCACCCCGTACTTCCTCGAAGCGCTCCGCCATCGCCTCGACCGTTCCCGGGACGAGAATGTTCCCCTGGCAGGCAAAACCCTCGCCGACGACGTGACCGGCCCACGCGAGGCAATCGGAACCGGTGTAAGAAGCAGCCTGTCCCGCCCGGTCGACCACGCCAACCTGCCGGGTGTCCCGCCCGGCGTCGTCGCGTGTCAACGCCTCCACCGTCTCCTGGGCCGAAAGCCCATCCGCCATCAACGCTAACCCATCCGGACCATACGCGATGTTGGCGTGAGCCTGCGTCGCCACAGCGCCCGCGCCCGCCCGCGCCCACGGGACCACAGCGCCCACCGCTAGGAACTTGGACTGCACAGCCACGCCCCACGCTTGCCGTCCAGGGTCGTAGGCCACAATAGAGAAAGTCGCTATCGCTTGCATATTGCCTCCTCAATCTTTGACCCTGATCGCCTGTCGCGTCGCCGCACCCTTGAACTGGATGGGGAGATCGATCATCAACTTGCGGATGTGATCCCTGAGTTGGGAGCGGAGGAACTTGCGGGTCTCATCATCCTCGGAGAAATGCTCAATCAGAAACTCGAAGATGGCGTTCGTCTCGGCGTTCTCCAACTCATTGACGAGCTGGTACGCCTCTTCCAGGTTCGTGAGATCCTGCAATGCACGCTCCACTGAAAATTCCAGCGCCTTGATCGCCTCCTGTAAGATCAACGGGTCAGCTGGTTTCGCCAACCGTTCCTCCGGGAGCGCGTCCCGCATCCGCTCCAACCACAGGGCGTGACTTTCCTCCTCGATCGCGTACCGGCTCCAGAACGCAGCCACCTCCGGGTGATGATCGAACTTGGCCATCAGGCCCTCGTACAAACGCTTGGCCGCTCGCTCCGCCGAGATGGCCATATCGAACAGGTCATTAACGGTCTTTTCACTTGTCATACGATTTTACCTCACTTTTCAGTACCGAACGCCTTTAATCGCGGCAGGATTGCTTTGTTTCCTGTCAGTCATGTGAGAAAACGCCGGATTGTGATCTGGCGAGCACAGGGTAAGCGGTGAACAAAAAAGAGACATCTGGGTTTATCTGCCAGTCATATATATGAGCAAGTGTTCATATATTAGCAGAAAACGGCCGGATTGTCAAATGCGCTAGGGCGCTCCAGCAATACGCATCGCGCTCTCATGATGCCGCTTGCCACACGCCACCAGTCCGGTTAAAATACCCCGGTCACGCACTTTGTAACGCTGCACCGCTCTGATCGAGCGAGAGACATCTGAAAGAAAGGGGTAAACTGGTGTGTCTCTAGATATGTTGATCGTCCTGTCTATTCTCGCCGCCGCCATTCTGCTGTTCATCACCGAGTGGGTGCGGGTCGACATCGTCGCGTTGAGCGTGGTGGCGGCGCTGATGCTCACCGGCCTGCTGACGACGTCGGAAGCGCTGGCGGGCTTTTCCAATCCGGCTGTGTTGAGCATCGCCGCGCTGTTCGTCGTCGGCGGGGCGGTGCTACACACCGGTCTGGCCGACGCGATCGGCCGCCGTATCCTGGTCATCGCCGGAGAAAGCGAGGCCCGTTTGATCGCCGTGATCATGATCGCCGTCGCCCTACTCTCGGCCGTCATCAGCAGCACCGGCACCGTCGCCGTCCTGCTCCCCGCGATCATCAGCCTGGCCCAACGGCGCAAGATCAGCCCATCCCGTTTGTTGATGCCGCTCTCGTTCGGCGCGCTGCTCGGCGGTTCGACCACGCTCATCGGCACGCCGCCCAACCTGATCGTGAGCGACATACTGCAACAGTTCGGCCTGCGGCCCTTTGGCTTTTTCGACTACACGCCCATCGGGCTGATGCTGCTCGTCTGTGGGATCGCCTTCATGCTCCTGATTGGCCGGCGCCTGTTGCCGGACCGCAAACCTCACAAGGCATTGCAGCGGGTGGAGACGCCCCAGGAACTGATCGCCCTCTATCGACTGCCCGACAATCTATTCCGGATGCGGGTGCGGCGCGATTCGGCGCTGGTCGGGCGGACGGTAGCTGAATCGGCATTGCGCCAGCGTTTCTCGCTCACGCTGCTCGAGATTCTCCGCCTGACCGAGCCCCATCCACTCAACGCGATGCGAGATCTGCTAAATCGCTCGGACAGGCTGGAAGTGATCCGGCCCAATGCGGAGACGGTGTTGCAGGCGGACGATGTGCTCATCGTGCAGGGGACTGGGAACGACGTGGGGGCTGCAGCGGCGTTTTGGAACCTGGCCTTGCAGCCGGTCAGCGCACAGGAAGACGAGAACGTGCTCGTCACCGAAGAGGTCGGCCTGGCGGAGGTGTTATTGCGTCCGCGCTCGTCGCTGGTGGGCAAGACGCTGGTCGAGGCTAATTTTGGCCAGCGCTTTCACCTGACGGTGCTGGGCATCAACCGGCCCGGCCTCGACGCCCTGCTCGATCTCAAGACGACGCCGCTTCGCTTCGGCGACATCCTCCTCGTCCAGGGGCCATGGAAAAACATCCTCGCCCTGCGAGAACATCCCAACGATTTCGTCGTTATGGGACAACCGGAGCAGATGCTCGGCCCGCCGCAGCGCGCCAAGGCAGGCCTGGCCCTGCTGATCATGGTGGGCATGCTCATCCTGCTGGTGATTGACGCGCTCCCGGTAGCGACGGCGAGCCTGTTGGCCGCCCTGGCTGTGGTGCTCACTGGCTGTCTGAGCATGGATGAAGCATACGCATCGATCGATTGGAAAAGCCTGGTCCTCATCGCCAGTATGTTGCCGATGAGCGTGGCGATGGAACAGGTCGCCCTGGTCGACATCGCCACGCGGGCGCTGGTCGACGGGTTGGGGAGCCTCGGCCCGTTGGCGGTGTTGGCGGGTCTGTTTCTCTTGACCTCGGCCCTGACCCAGGTGCTTTCGAACACCGCCACCACGGTCCTCATCGCGCCCATCGGTCTAGCGGCGGCTCAGGCGTTGGGCGTCCAACCCTTCGCTTTTATGATGGCGGTGTCGATCGCTGCTTCGATGGGTATGGCCTCGCCCGTCGCCTCGCCGGTCAACACGTTGGTGATGGGCGCCGGAGCCTATCGCTTTGGCGATTACCTCAAGGTGGGGGGGCCACTGATCCTGCTGATCTTCGTGGTCTCGATGACAATGCTGCCGCTGCTATGGCCTTTTTGATCCGACGCTCTCTGTGTCCCACTTGACAACCCGACAGACTGTTGTATAATTTTGCCCATCTTGAACAGGAGGTCTTTCATGCGCACTGAGAATAGCATCGCTTTTGCTGCTGCAGCCGGGCTCCGCGTTAGCGGAGTGTCTGTGCTGCCTTGTCGCAGTGCGCCTGTTTACTGAACGGCTGACATAACCGTCACCTGGGCCGTGGGGCGCATTTGCGACGCCCACGGCTTTTGTGTTTCCTGCATCGTCTGACTACGGGGCCGTGGGTCATCCACGGCCCCGTTTTCTTTCTTTCTTCAGGAAATGCATATGAAAATACTTCACGAGACGAAAGTCGTTCGATTCTCCAGGTCTTCGAGTCACGAAAAGGCGCCGTTCCGGTATATCTATAGTGCGGATTGTGATCCGCACTGCGCGGGCATGTTGGGTTGTTACAGTGCGACAGGGTGCAGCGGTGGCTCGCAAGCATGGTCAAGGAGGGGGCGGATGAGTACGATAGATTATATCGCGTTAGACGTATTAGACTTAGACAAACATATGACGTTGATCCAGGACTGGTCTCGGGCGCAGGATGACGCGCCCCGGCAGCCGCAGGTCGTGCTGGACTGTGACGATTTCCAGGTCCGGCGGAGGGAGATCCTCGGCGTGCTGGGCGGGGTTGGTTCCGGCAAGTCGACCCTGGTGCGCGACGTGGCCGCGCTCCTGGTGACCGACGAGCGTCACGTCACGGTCTCCGGTCACGGGATACTGTGGGATCAGGTGGCGATCAAGCGTTTGATCAACCGGGTGCTGACCGACACCGCACTGTTCCGGGCCCTGACGCCGGTGGAGAACCTGGTCTACGGGGCGCGGCTCAAGAGCCTGGAGGAAGCAAACGGCCGGGCGCGCGCGGCAGAAGTTCTGGCCCAGATGGGCTTGGACGAAGCCGCCATCACGCGGCCTACCGGAACCTTGAGCGCGACGCAGCAACAACAGGTGGCCGCGGCGTGCGCGGCCCTGACCCAGCCGGCGCTCCTGGTGCTGGACGACCCGCTGGCGGGGCTTGCGCGACAGTCCCGGGAGGAGGCCGTGGCCTTCCTGCGGGAACTGCGGGACGTGTACAACGCCACGATCTTACTGACGACCGACGACGCATGCGAGGCCGAAATACTTTGTGATCGCGTCGCCATCCTGGACGCCGGGCGGATCGTGGCCCTGGACACGCCCGCGAACCTGAAGCGGCTCCTCTCCAGCGCCAACGGTTGCGACGTGAACCTGGCAGACGTCCAGACAGCCCTGATCGGCCGGACAGGGGCGTGCGTGCAATGAATGTGCAAACGACGGCGATTCGGGCAGTGATCTTCGACTACGGCGGGGTGTTGATGCGGACCGCCGACCCGACGCCCCGCCGGACGTTGGAACGCCGGCTGGGTTTGGCCCCGGGCGAGGTGTACGAGGTCGTGTTCGGCAGCCCGGCGTGGCAGGAACTTCAACTGGGCCGCCTGAGCAGCGCCGAGTTCTGGTCCAGCGTCGGGGAGCGGCTCGGGCTGGACGAGGCGGGCGTGGCGGACTTTCGCGCGACCTTTCACGCCGGCGACCGCCTGGACGAGGGCCTGGTAGCCCTCATCCGCGACTTACGGGTCGCACGCGACCCACAGGTCGCGCAAAGTGGGGGCTACCGGACCGCTCTCCTCAGCAATGCCCCGGCGAGCCTGGAACGTCGCCTGGTGGAACTGGGCATCGACGACGCCTTCGACGAGATCGTTATCTCCGGCCGTGAAGGCGTGATGAAGCCCGACGCGGAGATCTTCGAGCGGGCGCTGGGCCGGCTGGATGTTCGGGCGGAGGAGGCGCTCTTCGTGGACGACTTCCGCGAGAACGTAGCGGCGGCCCGGCGGGTGGGGTTGCAGGCGGTCCGTTTCCTGGGGCCTACGCCGCTGCGGCAGCAGTTGCGGCGCTTGGGTGTGGCGGTCCCGGAACCGGACTTGACGCCGCTGCCCGATGTGCGGGCCGTCATCTTCGACTGGGGCGGCGTGATGGAGCCGCTGACCGACGACGCGCACGACGCGGCTTGGGCGCAGCGGTTGGGGGTAGAACCGGGGACGCTGATGGAGGCGATGTGGGGCCAGGCGTGGCGGCAGTTCTCCATTGGCGGCATATCGAGCGAGGCGTACTATCAGCAAGTCGCCGAAGGGTTAGGGTTCCCCAGCGCCGAGGCGGCTGAGCGTTTCGCCGACGAGTTTTATGCCGTCAAACGCTTGAATCCGACGGTGCTGGCCGCGGCGCGAAACCTGCGCGCTCGTTACCGGGTGGCGCTGTTGAGTAACGCTTGGCCCGGGCAGGCCGAGCACGTCCGCGAGACCTTCGGGGTGGACGTGCACGCCGATTTCGACGTCTACGTCAACTCGGCCGAGGTGGGGCTGCGCAAGCCGAACCCCGCCATCTTCCGCCTGACGCTGGAACGGCTGGACGTGGCACCGCGCCAGGCGGCCTTCCTGGACGATTTGATCCGCAACGTGGACGCGGCCCGCGAGGTGGGCATCCACGCGCTGCAGTTCGTGGACCCGGAGACGTCGCTGGCGATGCTGGCGACGTTGCTGGGCGAGGACGTCGAGAATGAGTTTTAAGGGTTTTGAAAGCGTAACCTTGTGGTAACTGCTGCTCAGCATACGTGTGCAGAGCGGATCACAATCCGCGCCGATGGCGCGCGCCGATGGCGCGCGCCGATGGCGCGTGGGCCATTGACTGGGTAGGGACGGAAGCCGACACGTTGGCTGTAGCCCGGATTGTGATCCGGTGGGCACAAGGTGAGCAGTTAGTATCATCTCAATAAACCGGGGCAAACTCGCTCGGGCCGGTCTCCTGACCGTGCCCGCTGTGGCTCGGTCGGGAGACCGGCCACAGCTCCCCAACTTATTGAGAAGATACAGAATGACTGA
>DSAR01000148.1 GCA_011046405.1 Chloroflexota bacterium
GTTCCCCGCGCCGCCTTCTCCCACTCCGCCTCGGTGGGCAAGCGGTAGGGTTGACCGGTACGCTCTGTCAGCCAGCGGGTGTAGGCCAGGGCCTCGTACCAAGAGACGCCCACGACCGGGTGGTTGTCCAGATTCCAGGTCGGATCGTCCCACCAGAAGGGCCGGTCGCGCTTCTCTGGCGGGCGTTGCGCCAGCCATCCGGCATAGTTCTTTCTCGTCTCTTCATCCTCAATGACGGATAGGTCCGGCTCACTTTCGCCGGTGCGCCAGGCCCACCCAGCCTCGCTCCAGTAGCCTGGTTCGTCGTACCCCCCGGCATCCACGAAGTTGGCGTACTGCCCATTCGTCACCGGGTACTTGCTGATGGAAAAGTCGGCCACTTCGACGGTGTGCTGTGGATATTCGTCATCGTAGGCTCCCTCGTCCCCCTCGCGGCTGCCCATCAGGAACGGCCCGCCGGGAACGAAGACCAGTTCATCCAGGTCGCGGGGATCGCCCAGGTGGGCCAGCACGCGACCAGCGGCAGCTCGCTCGACGGGGGTCAGGGCGCCCGCTTCGAGCAGGCGGGCCAGCCAACCGGCGACCCGCTCGATCCGAGCCTGCCAGGGGTCGCGCCGGCGCAGTTGGGGTATCCCGATCTCCATGAGGGCTTGTCCCGCCAGCCAGGCACAGCGGTAGCTTGATTCGTCCCTTGGCGTCCCGTCCGGCGCCTCGACGCACTCCCTGGGGCAGAGGTTGTCCACCGCGCTCAACGCTAGATCCACGCGGTTCTCGGCCCGCCCGGTCTTGCCCACGGCCAGGAGAAACGGCTCTCGCCAGCGTTCCTCGTCTTGGTCCAGCAAATCGGATGCTCGGGTGGGAAAGTCAGGCTGGACGGAGAGATGACATCCTGCCAGGTACTCCTGCAAGGTGCGGTGTGGGAAGGCGTAGACCCCGGGTTTGCGCTCCAGGAGTAGCCCGGCCCGCTCGCGGACGTAGCGGATGACGTCCCCGGCGCGCGTCCAATCTCCCCCCAGGTAGCCCTGAAACACCTGGCGCAGGGTCGCCTCGGTGACGTCGGCCTCGGATGGGCCAGCGCTCCCCACATCGGCCTGGTGTTGGCCGTGGACGGTGTAAGCCACCTCCTCCAGGGCGATGCGCAGGTCGCGGGGCGAGAGCCGAGCGCGCGTCAGCGCCTCCCGACCCATGCGGGATTGCTCCCAGCGGGCCAGGAGCAGTTCGACGATCTCACCGTAGAGCTGGACGCGGTCCTCGGGCAGACGGCCGTAGGAGGAGTGCAATAGCGCCATCATCGTGAGGAGCAAAGGGTTGGGGGCCAGCGGGCGCAGGTCGACCCGCCGGACGGCGTCGCGCAGCCGGGCGGCCCGTTTCCCCGTCTCGGACGGAGTCATCAGCCCCATGCGGCCCACCTCGGCGTACCAGACCTGGATGAAGTGGTCAATCTTTGCCTCGTCGAAGGGCGACAGGGCGGCCTGCTCGAAATCGGTCAGCCGCCAGGCTGGCTCTTGATAGGCATAGACGCGGCAGGTGACCAGGATGGGGGTGCGCTGGTGAGTCAGGGCGAAGTCGGTCACCCCGTCCAGCAGCCAACGGCGGGCGGCGGGGTCCACCTCGTCCAGTCCGTCGAGGAGCAGCATCACCCGGCCATCGAGCCGTTCCTCCAGGGCGGGGACGGCGGCGGACAGGTGGGCGGCGGAGAGAGTGCGGGCGACCGCATCCCACAAGGGGGTGGCGGCGCCGTTCTCGCTCACTGGAGCGGCGGGGGGCAGGTCACGCAGGATGACGCGCACGGGAATCAGGGGGGTGCGGGTCCAGCCGGGGAGCGCTTCCGGGTGAGCGACTGTTTCCACGGAGGCGGAGAGCGACGTGATGGCAGCCTGGGCCAGGTGGAAGGTAAGATGGTTGACGAAGGTGGACTTGCCCGCGCCGGGATCGCCGAGGAGGACGAGATGGTCCATCCGGGAGACCGCCTCCACAGCCGTCATCGGGCGTTCCGGGTGTTCTCCCCGACGTCCCACGCCAGGGACCATTGGCATCTGGGACGGATCGTGTTCTCCTTCCTTCAGCGCAGCCAGTTCCTCATAACTGAGGGGGACGCGGCGGTCGGTGTCCAGGGCGGTGTAGATGGCGGATAAGGACATCGTCTCCTGGCTGGCAGCGTCGGCGGCGTGAGGGTCCATCCCGCGCAGGTGAAGGGCGTTACACTCGCGCATCAACCGCTCCAGGTAGGTGCGCAGGGCGCGATCCTGCTGCTCAGCCTCTTTCTGGGCGCGCGTATCCTCCACCAGCGTGACCGGGCTGCCGTCCCCAGTTGTGATCACCGTGGAGCGACTGTAGTCGCCGATCACGTTACCGTCGCCGTCGACCACGATCTGATCTCCACCGACAAAGATACTGCCGTCCCTCAGTTCCACGTCTCCGACGACGACGCTTCCCCTCACCACCGCTCCCTCCGCCAGCGTGACCAGGTTGGAGCGGCCCGGCAGGGCGGCGGTCTCCTGCACCAGTTGGCGGGCAAACGCTTCCCACCGGTCGCCCAGCGTCTCCTGGGCCGCTTCGAGGGCGTGGGTGGCCTGCAGGATGGCGTCCAGTTCGACGCGGGTCTGGGCGTCCTCCCGGGACTGGCCGGAGACCTGCTCACCGCCCTGGGCGCGGTCGTAGGTGCGCTGGACGAGGTTAGCGACCAGGTTGCTGCCGAAGCCAGAGGTAATGCCGACTAAGGTAGTCATCGCCGGGCCGGGTTCGTCGGCGTAGGCGGCGAGGAAGGGCAGCCAGGCAGAAGCGGCGATGAGGGTGTAGGCGGATTGGATGGATGTGGATTTGAGGTCGGGAGCGCGCTCGGCCCACCAGGCGTGGACCTGTGAGCGCCAACGTTCGACGTCAAAAGACATGGGTTGCTCCTTTGGATGGTATGAGGAACGGCGCTGGGGCAAGGAGAGGCTTTTTCGTTGTCAGTATACTTGGGTTTTCCCTGTCGTTTTCATCAAAGTCGGTCATCGTTCTCTCCTTCGATCCAGTATAGCGGATTTCACCCTCTATGCAAGCGATTGCTCTCCCCCTCTCGACGTATCTCAGAAAGGGGACGGCGCTTTCGATCCAATTTGTTCACAGTTCCACAGTGCTTGCGTTACCAGAACAATTGTGCTATCCTGGGGGCATGGGCGTGCAACGGTTCGTCAAGGTGGACCCAGAGAAGAATCAGCGGCGGTGGTACGTGGTCGCCTGGGGACCCACGCTGTTCGGTGATTGGGCCGTGATGCGCGCCTGGGGCCGGTTGGACGCCGATTGGTCGCAGCGGAAGATCGACGAATTCTCCACGGAAGACGAGGCCCGCACCGAGGCCCAGGCGCAGGTGGAACGGCGGGAGCGACGGGGATACGTGAGGAGCGATTAACGCCTCTGGGGATTGTGTCGCAACCGGCAGTGCTCCCCCTCGCCCCGGACGTGGCGGTAGAAGTAGACCACGCTGCCGTCCATCCGGCGACGCTTACGTTTGGTGACGGGGGCACCGCAGGCCGGGCACCGGGCGCGGTCGGGGGAGTCGGGGCTGGCTTGGATGATCTCGTCGTTTACTTTGGCTTCGCGCATGATCTATCTCCCCGACTCACACTAACCGTCTGTCGATCCCCGCTCGTATGCGGCTTTTTGCATCATCACTTATTTAGACATTATACCGATTTAATTGTTTGGAGTAGAATCCAAACTTTCTGGATACTCTACCCCTGTTTTTGGAAGCAAGTGCCATTTTTATGTCGATTCTCTGCTCTGGGCGATGGAAAATGCCGTCCAAAGTTAAATCGATATAATGTCTTTTTAATGGCTGAGCGTCAAATTCGACGACGCGCCAGACACCGTCACTGTGCAACTCGATCACGGCTCCGTAGATGTACCGTTTTTCTTGTTCCTCAACCACACCGGTTACGCAGCGGGAGAGGTCATCGCTGACCGGCGCGCCGTCCCACCACTCTTTGTATCCTCGACATTGCTCCAAGTCGTACACGATGGCAGTCAGTGTCGGCGCGGCCAGCACGCGCCCCACCGTGCAACGCTCGAAATTGTCGCAATACACCGGATGCTCCGGGCCGAGGTCAGCCATGTAGATCTCAAATCTATCGGGGCGCGTGTATTCGGCGGCCACATGCGGGGCAGCCAGGCTTAGCATCTTCTCCATCGCCGCTTCCCGGTCGTAGGCCAGGGCTTCCTCGTTGCTCCGGTCGCTGATGACCTCGACGGCCATCACCGCGTCGAAAGCCTCGCGGACCGCTGCCTCGATTTCGGGCGGGGGGACCAGGTAGCGCTCTCCGGAGAGATCGTCAATCCGCTGCTCCCAGCCATCGGTTGGCAACGGTGTCGGGGTCAATGTCGGCGTCGGTGTTAGGGCTACTGTTGGCGTCGTTTGAGTTGGTGTTTCCGTCGGAGTTTGGGTCGGCGTCAATGTCGGTGGCGTGGTAACGGTGATTGTTATGTCGCTTGCGCCAATGACGCAACCCGACAAAACGAGCGTTGCCAAAACGAGTATTGTCAACAGAAACTTTTCGGTAGTAATTTGTCTCATACTTCCTTCCTGTTTTGCAGATAGAGCCGGAACGCAGGCCAGAACGCGACGTTCGACAGCGGCGACCACGTTCCCCCTGCATCCTGGGATTTGAGTGCGAAGTAGCGCGCGCCTCCGGTGTAGGGCCCACTTCCCCTGACTGTGGATACATCCCCCATCAACGTGCCGGTCGGCACGGATATTGCTCCCCAGTTCACCTCGGTGATGCGCGCCTCGCAATAGCGCACGCTCGTCGTGACGGCGTCGGACAGCGGCGTCCATTGGAGCGTGACCGTGAGTTGGTTTACACCCCCGATCTCGCCCGTGATCGCGTGTGTCACGCGCAGGTCGCGCACGGCGGCGGCCCGCACGCTGATGTAATCCTCGCGCAGCAACTCGTCGCTGCCGCCCGCGCCGGTGACGTGCAAGCGCACAGCGTATACGCCGGTCTTCGTGTATGTGTGCGTGGGGTGCTGCTCTGTAGCGTCCACCGCGCCGTCGTCGTCGAAATCCCAGGCCCACGTCGTCGGTCCGTTGGTGGAAGTGTCGGTGAAGTGCACGGTGTGCGGCGCATCCCCCTCGGTCACGTCCACGTGGAAGTCGGCCGTTGGCGGCGCAGCCTCGATATCCAGGTAGTTGAGCATCGTGTACTCATTGAAGATGCCCATCGCCATGGTCAGCTTGCGGTCGCGCACGGTAACACGCTCGGTGCGCACCAGGTACGGGTCAGCAGCCTCGTCATCTACAAAGACCGCGCCTTCGATCTCGACGTAATTGTGCGCATAGCTGCGTCCCTGCCAACCCACGGAGACGGTCACGTCGTAGTCACCGTTGGGTAGATCGAACTCGAAGGTAGCCGGGCGTCCCCAATCGGAATAGAGGATGCTGGCTTGCAGCAGATTGGGCGCGCTGCTGAGATACTGCGTCATCCAGTGAGCGTCCGGCGAACTGTACCAACCGTAGCCAGCGTCGTTGTCGTAATCCGCCCAACCGATTTTGAGATACTCGCGTCCATCGACGATGAGCGGGTCGGCGCTCGGCTCTCCGGCGGGATCCTGGAAGTTGACGTAGTAGTTGCCAGGCGGCCCCTCGGCGCGGGGATGGGTGGCTGGCGGGCTGACGTCGGGGATGTCCGCGATCTCGCCGCCGTTCTTCAGCCCGATGAGGCGGCGCAGGTTGTAGATGAAGTCGTCGTCGCGCGTGTAGCTGGTCAGCCCGGTGATGATCTTGGCCGCCTGTGCGTCGGCGTCGTTGCTTGCATCGACCTGGGGCTGCCCACCCGCCAGCACGTAGAGGTACTCGTAATCCTCCAGGCCGTCGCGCAGCATCTCCAGGCGGATCGAGGGAACAAAGCGGTGGCCGTTTGCGCCGTAGGCGATGGCGCTGTTATCCTTCGCGGGTGGGTAGAGCAAGAAGGTGTTGCCGTTCTGTCCGTAGGTCATCGGATCGGTCCACGGATTCTTACTCCAATCGTTCACGGCGTAGTAGGCGATGCCGCGCACGCGATAGCGCCACAGGAACCAGCCGGTCAGCTTGGCCTCAATGCCGGGATGATCCAACGTGATGGGGTTGAAATAGGGCGGGCGCGTGCCGTGCAGGAAATAGATCCACGTCTCCTCGCCGTGATCGCGCGCGCGGGTGTGGGAAACGGCGGGATCGTAGTTGTTGAGCACCGGCAGCCAGACGTCAATGTGCGCGCCAGGCTGATCGTAGATTTCGGGTTTCGGCTCCTCGGAGACCATCAACTTGAGGTTGGGCGCGGCCTGGTGGGAATACCGCGAATACCACGCCACCGCGTTGTAGTCAGCCTCATCCTGCGGCTCGTTGGCGAAGTAATGGTAGGCCTCGTCGAGATAGCCTTGATCGGTGACGTAGCTTTCCAACGCGGCGACGTAATCGAACCATGCGGTGTTGTAGGCTGAGGTCGGATTTTGCAGCCAGTCGGTCGCGCTGCGTGTGACGCCGCAGAATGTGGCGGGCCGCTGGTCTTGCGAGGGGTCATTGTGAGCAAACGAGGCCATCATCCACGAGGGAAAACCTGTGCCTCCGTTGAACGGGGCGGTGAACGTATCATCCAACAGCCCCACGCCGTCCAAATAGCGCGCGGCCAGATCCTCGAAGCCCCAGATGCCGTGCGGATCGGAGAGGGTGTGCGTGTCGCAGTCATAGTCGATGTATGGGCTGGCAAACGTGCCGCCGCCAGTCAGGCCGCCGGGCCACAGCGGGCCCTTGGGCGTCAGCCGGTGGTCGATGAAGTACTGCTTGATGGCGTCCACGTAGGTCCAGTATGCTGTGCCGGTACCGGAGACGCCGTACTTGCTCATGATGCTCTGGTGCGAGTAGTTCATCTGCGATTTGACGTGCAAGTCGACGGGAATGGCAAAATCGAAGACGTGGAGCGTCACAGGCACACTGACGCTTCCGATGGACACGCTGGCAACGTAATCCCCGGCAGGCGCGGTCTCTGGCACGGTGAGACTGAAGCAGAAGGCGGTGTTTTCCCCGGCGGTGAGCGGGACGCTGGCCCCGTCACCTAAGGGCCACAGCGGATCGGGGTAGGGGCCGGTGCGTCCCAGGCTGTCGGTCGCCTGGTCGATCTGCACGTACTCGACCCGGTACAGCTCCGCCGTGATGCCCGCGCCGAAGTCGGGCGCGTGCACGATGACGTCGCCGCTGCTGGCGGGTCGCGCCACCACGACGAACGGCTCGGTCTCATTGCGGGCGGCGTAGACCTTCACGCCGCTGCCGGTCTCGGTTGGAACGGGATCGTCCTCGAAGATGCGTCGGCTGGGCGGCGCGGTCCACAGCGTGAGCGCCGCCGTCGATTCTTCCAGGCGGTAGGTGTAAGTTTCGAGGTCGGCTTGGGTCCTTGCGGGCACTATGTACAGAGGAGCCGCCACTGGCAAGAGAATCGAACAGGTGACCATGAGAGATAACCACAGTTTCATTTATCGCTTGTCCCGGCCTAAAAGTGCCATCACCGACTCGCTTCCACCAATGCGCGCGCCCGCTGTTGGGTCACGGACCATCCCCGATGGATCGCCCCCGCGCTCAGGCCCTCGATGGGGACGATACCCATGATCCGCATGCATTCCCTCGTCTCCAACTCTGCCAACCGCTGCCATGTCGTTCGCACCACATCCCGAGCGGCCTTCGGCACGGCTCTGACCCGCTCCGCCCACCGTTCGACTGCGATCCTGCTCACTCCAGATTCGGGCAGCCAGAACTCGCGAAATGCATACTGGTTGTCGACCAGGAACGGCGTGCCATCCGCCGCCGCACGGCGGAACTCGGGCGATTCGACGCTCTCCCCTGCTGCGGCCAATGCGATCAATCCGACTGCCCGAGAGTCATCCCATCCGCTCCACAGGCTCCCGTCGTCGGCGCTGTCAATCCACCAGATGAGCGCCCCGGCCCTGCGATGACTACGAACTTCGACGTTCATCTGCTCCAACAGCTCGACAATATGGCTCATCGATGCGTCCGGCGTCTCCAGATTGGCTCTTTCCCACTCCCAGCGCGTGGGTATCTCGGACGGCACCTCGACGATCTGCACCGGCGCGGACGGAAGTCCAAGCCAACGGGCCAGCCGGTAAAAGACGTACTCGCCCACAACCGCGTCGCCGTCGAGCTTGACCACCGCTTTCCTGCTGCTGGGTGGTGTCCGGTCGCGGTGGGCGAGGACCTTGAAGGAGTCGCCGATGGCAAATGCTTCGTCATAGGTCAATCTCCAGCCAGGGCCTGCTTCTGTTGGGGCGTGCCAGTAGAGATCGTCAACCATAGCAAGAGGTTGTCCATTCTCGTCGATCTCTACCAGCCCAAGAGGTCCTTCTCCGAAAGCGCGGCGACCCACCAGCTCGCCTGGGCCTGCCGTTGGATTGCAGCGACATCGGTCACGCCCTGTGACCGCAGGGCCAACACACGGCGCATTTGGGCGACGGTGGTTCGCCCCATACCACGTCGCCCAATACGTCGGTGATGCTGAGCGATTGTCTCGGTGAATTCCATATCACAACTCCTCTACGTGGAAAGGTAGTGGAAAGCACGTCGCGCCGTCACCGCGCTTGCCGCACGTTCCGCACCACCAGCGGCAAATACGTTGTGAAGCGCTGGCATCGGTTCTCTGGTCCCGTCGCGATCCACAGCCGATCCATCTCGGCATAACGCTTCCGCCAGCACCCGGTCGTGGATGATGAGCGTGTTCTCGTCATTGTCGTATACCCCGGCCAACGTCCAGTTGTACGAGCCCAGGATCACGACCGAGGCATCGCCCCTCCCAGGCCAGGGGCCTCCGCGACCACTTGCCCGAATCGGGCCACCACCCACATCTCGCCATCCTACAGGTGGAAACCTTCCCCACCCGTCCAGCCGAGCAAGCGCACGCCCACCACCGTGACGAGCCGACTGTAGATCTCGACCAGGTCGCGCAATGGGACTCGTGCTGGCAGCCGCTCCGCCACCGTCCCGATCCGGCTCTCATACCCGGCAAAAAAGTGGTCTGAGCCTCGAATGACAGCAAAACGTCGGAGATGAACAGCTTGGAACGCGGGTCATCGTCCAAAAATGGGTCGGCGGAATGGTCCTGCATCAGCGCGATACCAACCAACCGCCCGACACCCCCATCGCGTGCGGCGTGACGCAAACCAACTTGTGCGCCAAAGGAATAGCCGATCACGGCAAACCGGTCAGGCCTGATCTCTTTCCCACCCAGCAGAAAAGCAAACGCCCTGACCATGTCGTCCATATCGACAGCGACGTTTCCTGCGCCATCGCCCGCAGGATGGCGCGGAGCTCATCGGCGGAACACGCCGCCAGTTTCTGCTCCACCACCTCCCAGAAAGTTTTCAGAGATATTTTGTCGGTGTGCACCATCAGTCTCCTCTGGCAGCCTCAATGCATTATGCCGCTATCGAAATCCAACTATTTTTCTTAACCGGTCTTATCTCAGTGCAATATTCCGTCACAGGGCATAGATTCCAGTATTCACAAGGAAACCAGCGAGTCTTGCGGCACCCTCGTCGACTTAGATGCCACAGCGGGTCGTTAAAAAGTAAGGCGTAGAAATGACTGCCTTGACAAGCAGTGAACCACGCCTCAGTTACGGCATCCTGCAGTTCACTGAATGGTCCATCAAAAGGTCCCCTTACACATCCTGTCATCACTGTAGCCTCTGCGATGTGAGTATCCACAGGTATGGGCACATGATCCAAGTTATCCAGATGATGACCCTGCCACCTATCCTCCAGCACACGGATCCACAGGGGGCCGATCTTTGGCCCTTTGATATATGGAAATTGGTAGCGACGATCTCGAATGGTCTCCAATATCAAGCATGCGTCAAAGTTGGCTCGGTTCAGGAGATTGTAGACATCCCCGTCGAAATGCCGCGTCAAAGTGATACAGATCGTCTGCCAAATATCTGCATCTTTGGTCGATTTCTTGGCCAAGCGATACCGCTTCATATCAGCAATCAACTTCTCGGCATCAGTCTGCGCTACCTGGCGCGGTGTGTAGAGATAACGAGTCTTTGGGTCTGCGTAGGTTCGGCGCGAAGCCTCCCAAAGCGCATCCGAATCTCGCATATAGTTGATAGCGGTGGTTAGGGTAACAAAATGCAGATGCTCTCTGGACCCTCGCTCAACAGCCTGGGGCAGCACATGCGCCGGCATAGATGTCTTGCCAAAGATTCCCTGGTCGCGAAAGGCATCGAGAAGCCGGCGACCAACCTGTTGTGCACGCTCTGGATCCATTCTCAAGGACATTTCTCATTCTCCTTCCGTACTAGTTTGAACGGTCCTCACAGCACTGTTCCGTCGAACCAGTGAGGCCTTGCCTTCCTAGCGACCTGGTCGGGCTTGACCTCCTTGCTGTCCAGTAGAAAATCGAACACCCCGACCACGTCGTCCATCTTCCCGCGCCTGTGATCGAAAGGGCGCGCGCTTCTGTCATCAGAAACCGCCGCGCTCGGTCGAAGGACTCACGGCTCAGTCGGTTCACGTTTCGCCTCCTGGTTCCCAGATCAGGTCTTAAACAACCTATCCCGTCCACGGTCGGATGGCTCGAAGGGCAGCGCTTCGTCTCGCTGGCGGCGGCTCTCCTGCGCCTCGTCGAACCACGCTCGCCAGCGTGCAGGGGCATCGACGTCCTCAGCGCCGTGCTCGGTGATGCGCTGGCGCACGCGGCAGAGGAGCGGCGTGTTAACAGCGGCCCCGGCGACGATAGCTTGGCCTTTTGAAAGCGCGGGCAACTCCCGCAGCAGGTCGCGGCCCACGCTTTCGACGCTTTCCACTACTTTGGCTTGGTCGATGGGATTCACGATGCGCAGGATGAACTGGGTCATGCACTGGGAGAGGACGTCGGAATCGAGCTTGCCGGGACGCTGGCTGATCAACCCCAGTTGCTTGTGACGTGTTCCCCCAGAAATACACCGGAGACGAGCCTCACTATTGAGGCTCTTGATTGGAACTCTTGGGACAAGATACATTCTCTACAGAAGTTCTACCGGTTGGACAAAATTCCAATATAGGACATTTTTGATGCAGCGGGCTCCTGGGGAGACAATAATTCCTACCGAGCATCACCATTCCTACATGCAGATCTCTCCGCAAATACTCGGGAACGCCGCTTTGGATTTCATCAGCCAAGCATTCAGTGAGAGGAATATCTTGAGGGATCCATTTTAACTGCTGAGCAATTCTGTAGCAATGCGCATCCACGGGGAAGACAAGGCGATCCAACGAGTACATCAAAACACATCTAGCCGTCTTTATACCAACGCCCGGCAGCGAGACAAGGAATTTCTCCGCATCTTCCGTTTCCATATCTTTGAGATGCGCCAGGGTGACACGCCCAAATCTGTTTTTGAGTTCAGAAGCGATTTTCGTGATGGTACGAGCCTTTTTGTTCTGTAATCCACCTCGTTCTATCGTGGTTGCCACATACTCCGGTCGGGTCTCAGCTATACTATCCGCCCTTCGGAACTCCCGTCGAAGCGAACGATAAGTCTCTTGATACACCTCTGGTGGGGTGCGAGAGGAGAGGATGATGTAGAGCAACTCGTTGAATGGATTTTTCTTGTTACCGAGCATTGGTTGCCCAAAATATCGCGCGAGGGCTTTTGCTATTTGAACGACGTAAGGAAAGTACTCGTTCTCTTCTTTGTTCATCTTCGCAAACGAGTTGATTCAATCAAGTCCAGACCAATTTATCCAGGACCCCATTTTTTCTCTACGGTCTCTTGAAACACGCTAAGACTGGAATGCCGTCGATAAAAAGTCCAAAAATACTTCTTGCCATATAGGGTCAAGAGCAGGCACACTACGAGAGTCAATGGGTCATTAGCAAGCAAGGGAAATGAAGGCTGACTGCAGGGCAGCCACCCCGGGATTTCAATTGGGAGACCTGGTCCCTGCCTCTCGAATCCCCTGATGAACTGAGCGTGATAGAAATCGTGCCTCCCTTCATCGTTTTCACCCTTATCCTGAGCTTTGCCTTCAGGGGCTTCTAGACGAAATCCTATCCCACGTAGATTTTTTTCCCCGTCTTGGCTAATGAGCATAACTCGCAACCTGAATTCCTTCACTTCATCATCGTCAAATTTGGCCTTCAAAGACAATATGGGAACGAAGCCTGCATCCTTTTCTAGGGCGGGTAAATACAAAACCTTTCGTTTCTCTTGGAAGTTTATGGACAACCCGTCATCGGCGGCCAACCACTTTGCTATTTCTTCATCAGTAACCGGAGACCAGCCAAATCCCACCAACCTCTTTTGTACATCTCGCGCAGAGTCTGGAATGTGCTTGCCACACCATCCTTGTCGTGCGGGGTTCCAGTCCCTTTCTTGTTCTTGATGCAACAGAGAGAAAATCTGACGCAGGTAACCAATAGTCTTATCCATAAGACCTCATCCCCACAAAAGGCTACAGGAAGAATCGCACTTGAGGTGCATATCGCAAACGCTCGAAATATTTGACAAACCTACGAGAAAACGGGGGCTCTGTATCAGCGACGAACTCACGATAGTCTTCCTCGTAAAACCTCGAAGCATCTTCACAGAATACCCAATTGGCCCTTTCGGCTTCCCAGGGTTCCCTGACTTCCAGGATGTCTTCACATTTTCGAACTCCGTCCCAGAACCAAACAGGCCGAGATAACCAATAGTCTTCCTTCAATCGAAAATCTTTAATGCGATCTGTATCTAATCCAAGGTCTTTATAGTCTCCACATCTTGCCGTTGCATTCCATATCTCAATGTTTTCAGAATCTCCTTTCAATAAGCTTGGATACTGGGAAACCAGATGGGGCGCGTCCATCAGAATGGTTTGGTTGGGAAGAACCAATCGTTCTAACCACTTCGATATTCTCGCTGCGCCCACTCTGGCGATCACGTCATCGCCAATGTGATCTTCCGAATCGGTATCCTTGGGTCGTAGTCCATTGCCAGATTCGACAACGAAATCCCGGAAAGTCGTTTCTAGGGGATTCTTCCCCCCCAAAAATTGAACCACCGCACGTGGTAGCATCTCGAACTGGTTTCTGGGAAAGCCGATCACCTTCCAGATAGGCTCACCTATTTTCTCTCTGACAATTCCCACCCTCTTCTTGAAATCACAATGGTGGGAAGGAACGGCTGGCCAATGCCAAGGATGAAAAAAATCGTCAGTGTCTCTTCCCCATAGATTAGGATTGCTCAACTGGCTATCTCTGTCGGTAACATTCACATTTAAATCCGCGAAAGACTCTGGATGACCCTTTAACGTTAGGTCGAAGTCAGTTTTACGGAATTGATTCACCCCTATGATCAACCCACATTCTGTAAAACAGCGTGCAAGATAGGCCACCTCCTCGCCAGTTAAGATGGGATCCTTTTCAAAAAGGTCGTAATCGACAATGAATACGTCAGCTGCGTCTAGAATGACACCGTCATCATCCCACGAGCCCATTTTCCTAAACAGAGAAAGCCTTTCCTTTATGCCTTCTAAGCTGTCGTCAAATTCAGATGGGCTCACAACGGCAATCTCGAACTCTTCTTGTAGAGTAGGGACCTCACTGACAGCCGCCTCAAGTTTTTCTCTAAATTCCTCTTCGTCGTCGTAGATCAAAATCTGTCTCATTTGACCCTCCATTCTATCGAAAAAGCAGTGCTGAAGCCCTCACTTGGCTCCACAAATTTTACCTTGCAACCAATCCGATTGGCTAATAGGCGGACGATCGTGAGACCGAGGCCCGTCCCACCATACCCTAAGGCCTGTCTTGAAGGCGATAATTCCAACCGTCTCTCAAAAGGTTCGAATAGTTTCTCCGCTTCTTCAAGGTCGACTCCTACACCAGTGTCTTGTATGAGGACTTGTCTAAGACTATCGTTCGTTCGCGAACTTGCTTTGAGCAATCGTCTTTCCGAATCCAACATAGCGGTGAAGGCATTGGTAAAGACATTTTGAAAGATTGCGCTCCATTCAGCAAAAGAGGCCTTGGGCAACCATAGATCCTCGTCGACCTCACTCAAGTCGACTTCGATCCCCCTGGCTAAGAACCTGGTCTGTCTCTTGACTTCTTCGAGCACTGAAACGGCTCGAAGATGGTGTTTTGCCTTCGTGTTCTCGGCATCTGCCAGATAATCGAACAAAGCGTTGGTCGCTTGTGCCCTTTCTAGCCAAGATGAGAGATCTTGAGCCAAAGAATTCAGAGACTGGCGAAGTTCTGGGGCAACGGCTGAGATATTCTCAATCTCTCCAATAATATCTTGGATCAAGACAAATTGTTTCCTGAGTTCGTGTTGATAAGCCAGAGCGGAAATGCCAGCCGTCGCTAGAGGCCCTAAGAGTTCCATCTGCTCCAGAAGAAAATCTTGCTGTGTCGTAGCAGCCGCCGTGGCCTCTTGGATACCTTCTCGGAGGTCTTGATAAACGTGTTCAGGAATCTGCGATTCGTAACGATCCAAGACTTGCTCCACGCGTTCCAACTTCAAAGAAGTTGGTTCGACAGCGGCTTCCTTTTGTTTGCGCTCAAATTGCCGGCGGGCCTCTTCGAAGGCGTAGACGTGAAAAGCATAACGAACCATTCCCACGAGATCGTCGAAGGCGACGCTGTCCGCAAGTCGATCCCGAGTGATCATAATGTCCAAATTGGGTTCGCGTGACGTATTTACGTTTACGACAGCGAAGACGCGCCCCAAAGTGGGCAGGTACCTCAACCTTTCGGTCTCGGCGTATCGAGCCTGGAATTCTTTAGGGAGAAGGTCCGAGACGAAACGCCGGTGAGAGTGCTCGTACTCAATTTTCACCCAGTCATTATCTGGCGTGCCGTAGAACGGCAAGCGAAAGCCTCCATCGTAAACATGAATACCTCCATACTTCCAGAAGTATTCTCGCGCGTCATCTACCTTAATTCCGTGAGGTTGCCGATATCTTAGTTTGAATATTCTAACCTCAAAATCGCCGTCGTGGAGGTTCTTTTTCTCATCGAATTGTCCATCATTGTGCGGCAAGTCGGCGATTCGATAAGTGTACATCTGGGACTGTTCGCCAGCGAATTCCAATAGAAGCGTGACTTGTCCACCTTCGTTCTTTCCAACAAATCGAGCGGTCCAGATGCTCATTATTGCTTGGATCTGTTTTTCAAACACCTCCTCAAACTCACGTTGAGGTGATTGAAATTCGATTTCGAAACGATCTTGAGGGGCAAGAGAAGATGTAGAGCGAAAAGGCGGTTGAAGCCACCAGATCTCTTCTGCCAAGCCTTGAATTTCCTCTTCAGCCCATTCGTGTTTTAGCCCGCTCAGAATGATTGACGTTCCGTGTTCAAAAGGGGGAGGTGAGGTTAGCTCTCTGTAAAAAACCCGGGCATCTATAAGATCCCCTGCCTGAACCGCTTCATTCCAGTTCACTCCCGCTTCTAACCATTTACCTCTTTTTTCTCTGGAAACGGTCACTATTTTGAGCTCGCTAGCGAGGAACTGAACTGCGAGTCGTCCAACTCCCTTGGATCCAGTCATCCTCCTTTGTAAGTACTTTGAAACTCGTTTTTCACGCTTGTGCACGGTACCAATCCGCATCCAGAAATCTCTGAATTCTTCGAAGGTCATACCGTGCCCATCGTCAATGACTGCAATACGATCCTTTCCAGGAGCGAGTTCAATCACTACATCGTGGGCATCGGCATCGTAGCTATTCTTGACTAACTCTGCCAAGGCAATGTGAGGTTTTCCCACGAGTCGCTCGCCGAGCTCTTGTAGCAATGCTGAGTCCACCGTAAAATTTAGGTATGCCATAAGTTTAAGTTGCCGACTGTTCGACGCATACTTTCACGTGTCTTCTAATGCTTCTGGCAATAAGCCGTCCTAAATCGACTGGCACTGCATTGCCAATTAGTCTTCCAACGACGTTGAAGTAGATAGATTCTCCGGGAGCGACAAATGCGTAGTCTTCGGGGAAAGTTTGGAGCAACGCTCCCTCTCGCAACGATATAGCCCGATCCTGTTCAGGATGACCGAACCTACCGTTTCCAAACCCGTAAAACTGCGTGGTGATAGTAGGCGCCGGCTCATCCCATTCCATCCTGCCGTAGACACCGACGTAACCCTTCCCACTTTGCTTTCTGTGACAGTCAGCGATAAGTTCTTCAGGCCAATCTCTCCAAGTACCTCCCGGCTTAGAGGATTTTATCCTCTTGAGGTTCAAATCAGACAAGCCACTAGCCTTATGGAGGGGATCGCTTTCACTAGTTTCCCCTGCTTTAATAGGATCTAGGTGAGCAATCGTTTCTTCAACAGTCTTATAATCATCAAGAGATGGGTGTGTTTTACCCAAGATCTCGATATTTCCATACTGAGAGGCAAGCAATACAAGTCTTTCCCTACGCTGGGGAATACCGTACTCTGGGCAATATATTCTATCGTAGTCCTTGACGTGGTAACCCTCTGCCTCCAATTGTTCTATGAAACGGGCATAGAGTTCTCCTTCATTGTAAGTGGCCAAATCCGGAACGTTTTCCATCGATACTATCTCGGGTTTGATTTCACAGATCAGATCAGCAAAGCGAGGTAAGAGTTTCCACTTTTCATCTTTATCTTCAACTCTCTTGGTGTAAGGAGAATAAGGTTGACAAGGAGCACATCCCACCAGTATTTTAATGTGCCCTTCAGGGTAGAGCGACTCAATCTCATCCGCAGTTAAGTCTTCAATCCTCTTATTGATGAATTGAGATCCAGGATTGTTCGCTTCGTAGGCATATTTGCAGGAATCGTCAGCGTCGATACCAGCTACGACGTCAAAGCCTTCTAAGACGAAGCCGTGTGTCAACGCTCCCGCTCCACAAAATACGTCTACGACGGAAAAATTTCTCATCTTTTTTTCCCTGGTAACTCAACTTATGACCTATCGACCATCTACATGATAAACTGGATTGAGCCACAGGTCAAACCTTGGTGATTATGATTCCGATTCTAGTTATGCACTGCACTATACCTCTATCACCCGACTCCTCCCATCCTCCTTCAACACCCGCACCACGTTATCCGTATCCTGCTCGAAGGTGTCGTCGTGGCTGATGACGAAGAGTTGGGAGAAGCCCTTGACGTCCAAGATCTGCCGCGCCAGGTTATCCCGCCGGTGCTCGTCCAGGTTGGCCGTCGGCTCGTCGAAGAAAGCAACGTCGATCTCCGAGACCTCCTTCAGGAGCGCCAACCGCACCGCCAGCGCCGCCGCCATCTGCTCGCCGCCGGAGAGTTGCTCGAAGGTCCGCTCCCGACCGCTGGAGACAAGCTCGACGCCATAATCCTCGGTCCACCGGAGCCGGGCCGAGTGGTCGGCCATGATGTCGGCGTAGAGGCGGGCGGCCTGGAGGGAGATCACCTCCACCAACGCCCGCGTGATCTTCGGACCGGCGTCCCGTAGGACGCGCCGCATCTGCTCCAACAGAGCCAGAAGCTCACTGTGCGCCTCGCCCTCGGCCTGGGCATCCGCCAGGTCCGCTTGCACCTCGGTCAGGCCCTCGATCTCGGCCTGGGCGTCCGCCAGCTGCTCGCAATGCTGGCGCAGCCGCTCTTCCAGCGTCGCGACCTCCTCGCGCAGGTCGGCGTAGGTCGTCGCCGCCTGGGCGTAGGCCTCGGCATCATACTCAGCCGCGACCTCGTCCCGCTCTACGAGCAGCCGGTTCCGTTCGGCCTGGGCCATCTCCAATTCAGCTTCCAACGCCGTGGCCTTCTCCTGGCGCTCCGCCAGCGCCTCCGCCTCGCGGACGTGTTCCAGGTACCGCCGGTGATCTGGCTCGTGGGTTGTCAGCGTCTTCCGCTGGGCCTCGATTCGCTCGTCCAGGTCGGCGTAGGCAGTCAATTGCTCCTCCACCGCGACGATCTGCCCGGTCAGCTCGCCGATCCGCTCCTCGACCGCCGACATCTCCTCCTCCAGGGTGGGACGCCGCTCGGCGGTATCGGACGCGCGCTGGTAGTCGCGGCGGGGGTTCCCCAGTTTCTCCAGGGCCGCTTTCAGACGATCGACCTCGTCGGGTGCGCCGACCAGATCAGCCACAGCCGCTTCTACCGCGTCAACCGTCTGCTGCTGCGCCGCGATGCGCTCCGCCAGATCCTCCACCTCCGCCGAGCGGGGAAGGTCCGCCAGCCGCTTCTCCAGCTTGCGCAACGCCTTCTCGTTCGACTTTCGATCCTGCTCTACGTCTTTCAGAGCGACGCGCGCCTCGCTCAGCGTCTCCTCCAGTCGCTCTGTCTCCGCCTGGTTGCGCGCCAATAGCTCGGCCCGGTGCTCCGGTGTCAGCGGTCCCTCACACAGCGGACACTGAGCTGTCTCGACTGCTTTCAGATTCGTGCTCTGCTCGGTCAACCGCTCAAGTTCCGTCTCCATCCCACCGATCCGGGCGATCAGGTTCTCCCGCCGGTCGGCCAGCGCCGCCGACTGCTCGCGCAGCCCCTCGATCTCCGCCTCGGTCGTGGCGCGCTTCGCCAGTCCTTCTTTCAACTCGGTCTGCTGGGATTCTAACTTCGCCAGCCGTTTCCCTTCGCGCGCCAGTTCCTGCTGCTTATCCTGCAACTGTCGGGTAGCGCGCCCGGCCTCGCCCAACTCGGCCTCCATCTGCTCTTGTTCGGCAACCTGGGGTTCGAGCGTCGTCATCTCGGCCTCGGCCGCCGCTACGCTCTCCAACTCATCCTGAACCCGCTCGACCTGCTGGCGAGCCAGAGCCAGGTCAGTCTGATGGCCCTGAAGCGTCTCCTTCAGTCGACCCCGCGCATTCCGTTCCGATTCCAAACCGTCCAGGCTCGACCGGGCCGCCCGGTAGGCGATGTGGGCGTCCTCCGTCTCCGCGACCACGGCCTGTGCCCGACGCGCCTCCTCGACGCCCGCCTGGGTATCGGCCAGCCGGGCATCCAGCGCCTTCACCCCGCCCTCGGCTTCCGACACCGCCTGCTTCAGCCTGTCCAACTGCGTCTTGACCGCCTCCAGGGCTTCCTTGCGCCCGGCCACTTCGTCCAATTCAGACGCCATCTCGTCGCGGCTTATCTCGTCAGCGGCAATGTCGGCTGCCAGATCGCTCGCCTTCTCCTCCAGCGCCGGCAGCGGTTTGACCTCCGCCTCCAGGCCAGCGACGCGCTTCTCCGTCTCGTGGATCAGGCCCTGGAGATACCCTCTCGGTTCCCGCAACGCGGCCCAGACCTGCTCGTACTCGTCGACGCGCAGGAGCGGGTTGAACGTATCTTTGCGGCGGCCAGGCGTCTCCAGGAAAGCCGCCGTCAGCAATCCCTGGGGCACACCGACAGCGTCGCGGAAGATGGCAGACAAGTCGCCCGTCTCCTCCACACCCAGGAACTCGTTCAGCCAGGCCATCGTGTCGCTTTTGCCGTCGACCAGCTTCTGGTCGATCTCGGGGTCGTAGACGTAGTGCTGGCTGTAGCTGCCGCACTTGCGGACGACGTGGTAGATTCGCTCGTCGCTGTCGACCAGATGAACGGTGACTGTAGCCGTCTTTTCACCCTCGCGGACGAACTGATCCTGGTTGGTGGCCAGATAATCGAAGATGGCGAAACCGACGGCCTCCAGCACCGTGCTCTTGCCCGCCCCATTCTGCCCGCAGATGGCGTTCGTCCCCGGGGCGAAGATGACGCGCTCTCGCTCGTAGCTCTTGACGTTCTCCAGATCGACCTGGGCGATGCGCATCCTACACCTCCTCCCCAGCCGGCGCTGCCAGTTCAGCGCGGGCGTGACGCAGCCGGTCGACCAGGACCTCGGATGGCGCACCCGACAGGGCCAACCGTTTTACGTCGAGGGCCACCTGGGTCCATGCCTCGGCGTCGGGCCGAAAGCGGGCGTCCCGCTCCAGAAGCTCGCGCAGGATCGAGCGTTCCAGTTCTGGACGGCTGGCCTCCATATCGACGGCCATCTCGAACTCGGCCGGCGTCGTCATATTGCGCACTCGCGTCACCACCGGGTTCCAGGCCGATTCCAGTTGGCTCTTGACGTAGTCGAGATCCAGGTCGAAGCGGTTGAAAGGGAGCACGCCGTAGAGGGTCAGGTCGACGACGGGAGTAGGGTCGCGGGCGATCTTTTTTCCCTCCCGGCGGATCAGCCCACTCACAGCGTCGTAGACCGCCTCTGGCTCGGTCAGCGCATCGACCTCGAGGCGCAGGCAATGGAACGGGCGGCGCGGCGGCACGACCAACTCCGCTTGATGTCCCGGTTCGCCGTCGGGATCGACGTCGACCACGTAGTACCCCCGGTCGGGCCACTGGACCTCCTCCAGGCTGCACGTCTCCGGCGCGCCGGGGTTGTAGATCCAACCGTCCACTTCGTAGGGTTTGTGAATATGGCCCAGGGCCAGGTAGTCGATGGCCTCCCGCAACGGTGCCAGGTCGTTGGCAGCCAGGGTACCGGAATAGCGATCCATCTGACCCTCCAGCCCAGCGTGAGCCATCAGGATGGCAAAGCCGACGCCATCCCGTCCATCTTCACACACGGACTCGGTGAATAGCCGAAAGACCTTGCCGGTGGAGGCGCCGTAGTACTTGATGCCGTAGACTCGAGTGTCCACCAGATCGGCGTAGGCGCCGCCATCGTCATCGTAGGGCTCCAACACGGCGTGCCCATCCTCGAAGCGGGGATTGAGCAAGCGCAGGTAGCCCAGGGCATCGAGAAATTCGATCCAGGAGTATTGGTCACGGTAGTAGGCCTTCTCGTGGTTCCCCTCGACGGCCAGGGTCGGGATGTCAGCATCGCGCAGCTTGCGCAGCCCCTCGACGGCCACGCGCATGGCCATCGGATCGACGGTGCGTTTCTCGAACAGATCGCCAGCCAGCAGGACGAAATCGACCTGGCGCAGGACGGCCTGGTCGACGATGTGGAGAAAGACGCGGCTGAAGTCGTTGAAGCGTTCCTTGACGCCGTACTGTTGGTAGCCGAGGTGTATGTCGGCTGTGTGTAGGAATTTCATAGAGGTGGACCTCCACATACTCTAGGCGAGTCGTCTTTGAGAGAATCTTTTATCACTTACTTCAGTGTCAGCAACATCATCCACCAAGCTGTCACCGCAATGGCAACACGCCGCCGCGAATGCCCCGCCCGATTTGCTCGACAAGCTCTAGCTCAGCGACGGGATTGGGGATATCGCAGATCCAGTGTACTTGTTGGAGATTTTCCTCCGGCTCACGCGGCACGGCGATGAGACGCAACACATAGCTCTCTGGGTCGCGGGAGGCGCGGTGGAACTCGTTGGTGGTCAGCACGATGCGATAGGCCTGGGGCTTTTCGTCGTCGCGAAGGATAGCCTTGATCTCCACGCGCCGGGGATCGGGTGCGCTATCCGACGGCGCGCCCCAGATGCCAAAGGGGTCCAGGACATCATAGCCTGGGCCGCGTTCGTTGGCCACTTCGATCAAATCTCGAAATAGCTTTGATAGCTCTTTACTTGCTTCAGCCCCCTCTTCTGTACACGAGATCAAATCTCCTCGATCGCGCTCCAGCCGTTTCTCCAGGTCGCGCCACGCGGTTTTGGTGCTCCAAGCGACGCGATCATTGCCCTCGCCGGAGCCGTGTTCGCGGCGCGACATGATCGCGTCCAGGATTGACTCGCGCGTCTCTGGGGTGTGAGCCAGGAAGCGCTGCCAGCAAGCGTGTAAGACGAACAACTCGGCCACGCGCCCGCGGTGCGTATTCCGATGAAATCGTCCACGTGTTCCGATCATGCCGACCACTGCCAGAGCGAAGCGACGCCAGCATTGATATTATACCCTCAAGTGGTCGACATGGGCAAGGGA
>DSAR01000206.1 GCA_011046405.1 Chloroflexota bacterium
AAAAATTGAGGTACGCATTAAAATTTTTACGCAAATCGTGCCAAACAGTGAATTTTTTTGAGTAAAATGTTAAATTCTCTGTGCTCTCTGTGTCTCTGTGGTGAAATCTAGGCTTATTTCAGTACAGCCCGCTATAACATCCAACTTAAAGCTGCAAAAATGGGTCAAGGTCTCAAACTTTGGAATTTGAGGCAAACTAACTTGGGGGAATTCATCCACCGTCGGGAGATTGGAGGGAGATTCTACCGCCAAGTGCAGGATCTCTGGCCACGTCTCGTTCATCCACACCGCTTGCTCCTGGGCCACATCTTCCAGGGGATCAGAGACGAACCGGGCTTTCTGATACGAGTAGTCCTTGTTCTTTGACATCTCCGCCAGGTAGTGCGGATTGTACGCCGCGCCAAAGCGCGTCAGGATCAGGTCTTGGATCAGCCCGGTGGTCCAGCATCCACAGTCATACCCCGCAGACTCGCGACCCTCATCAATCGCCGTGTTCCACGGCGAAGACGTGTGAGTGCAGGTTGGCGATCCAGGCCTTGCCCTCCTGAGTGACGTGCAGGTAGCGCAGGGCGTCCTGGATGTAGGGGCTGATGGTGTGCCAGTAGAACTTGGCGAAACTCTTGCGCATATCGCCGGGACTTTTGTAGCCCCGGGGGGCGTTGGCGCCGATCTCCTCGAACTCGTGGAACAGCGCCGGTATTTTCCGCAGGTATTCCGGGTCGCCGAGTTGGCCGATGAAGTCAGCTGCCCGCAAAAGGCCCGGGTAGTTCCGGGTGTCGTGATAGAATGCGTCGTCCGGCGGCGGGAAGCGCGTCATTTCGATGAAACTGACGATCAGTTCGGCGTCGATGTCCCGGAGCAAGCGCTGGCCGAAACGCTCGCGGACGAAGGCCTTGCTGCGGTCCAGGTGGTAAGGGGTCAGGGCCGCATCGGTCGATCCCGGCGGGATGGACGCCGTCTCCCCGTCGATGCCGGTGGCGAACACGTCGTCACCGTCGTCCCGGCAGATGCCCTTGACGTAACCGATGTCGTGGCACAACAGCGCCACGGTGAAGTGAAACCAGTCCCGGGGCGAGACGCCGCCCTCGAGCAGGTGCTTGCCCTGCAAAATCGCCTGCCCCACCGACGTGACCATGATGGTGTGCTCGACGTTGTGGTAGAGCATGTCGGAGTTGGCGATGTTCTCCAGGGCCAGGCGGCCGGCCCATCGGGCGATCTCGCCGTAGGGTGGGTCGGTGACCCCGTAGTTTTGCTGATACGTGTCCATCAGTTCCTGCACGAAGTGCTCGATCACCAGCTTGCGGATGTTTAACATAGGATGCCCCCTGATGATTCCATTATAGACCCACATTGGGCGTGAGACAAGTTGCAACCTGCAACCTGCAACCATCCACCCTTTGGCAATTCAGCGGAATTGTGTATAATGCGGGCCGATGTACAACATGATGGGAGAGAAACGATGCGGATCGTGATGATAGGCCCGTTCGGGATGCGGCCCCGGGGCACGATGGGTGTACGGGCGCTGCCGATGGCCCAGGCGCTGGTCGAGCGCGGCCACGCGGTGACGATGGTGATGCCACCCTGGCAGAACCCAGAGGATGCGGGGCGCTGCTGGCGCGAGAGCGGCGTCGAGATCGAGAACGTCCCGCTGCCGCCCGGCGCGGCGGGGCTTTTCCACCTGTCGACCGCCCTGCGACTGGCCCGTCGCGCGCGGGCTCTCCGGCCCGACGTGGTGCACCTCTTCAAACCGAAGGCGTACAGCGGCCTGGCCCATTGGCTGTTGGCCCATTGGGCCGGCGCCTTGTCCGGCACCCACCGGGCGCGCCTGGTCGTGGATACCGACGATTGGGAGGGACCCGGTGGGTGGAACGCCATCGCCGATTACAGCCTGGCCCAGCGGCGTTTCTTCGCCTGGCAGGAGCGCTGGGGCCTGACCCACGCCGACGCGGTCACCGTCGCCAGCCGGACACTGCAGAGCCTGGTGTGGGCCCTGGGCGTGCCCCCGGCGCGGGTCTTTTACCTGCCCAACGGGGGGGCGGGCAGTAGGATGGAGACGTCGGCGGTGAACGAGGAGCATGCCTCAAACTTTGCCGCGCCGACGATCCTGCTTTACACCCGTTTCTTCGAGTTCCCCGTGTCACGCGTGATCCAGGTGTTCAAGCGGGTGCGCGAGCGGATGCCCCAAGTGCACCTGTTGGTGGTGGGCCAGGGGCTCTTCGGCGAAGAAACAGAACTGTTTCGCCAGGCGGCTCAGGTTGGCTTGACCGTTGGCGAGGAAATTTCCCCAGACGGGGCGCCTGTCCGGGCGCTCGCTCACGATATAACCTATGTTGGCTGGGCGCCGGCCGAGACGTTGCCAGCCTACTTCGCCCGGGCTGACGTCGCCATCTATCCTTTCGACGACACGTTGCTCAACCGGAGCAAGTGCGCGGTCAAGTTGTACGATCTCCTGGCCGCGGGGGTGCCGGTGGTGGCCGAGGCGGTGGGAGAGAACCGGGAGATGATTCACCACGGCGAGACCGGCTGGTTGACGCCACCGGGCGACGAGGCAGCGTTCGCCGGGGCGTTGCTCCGCTTGCTGGAGGAGAACCGGTTGCGAGAGCGGTTGGGGCGGGCGGCGGCTCGAGATATGCGCCGCCGCCGCTCGTGGCAGGTCTTGGTGGAGACGGTCGAGCGCGCTTATGGCATGTCTAAGGGGGAGAGATGAGACGATTGATGCGATATTGGGGGCCGCCATTGGCTTTGATGGGCTTGATTTTCTTTCTCTCGGCCCAACCAGATTTGCCTGGCGCCCCGTCGCCGTGGCTGGAGATATTATTGAAGAAGGGCGGGCACGCCGCGGTTTACGGCGTGTTGGCCTGGCTTTACTGGCGGGCTTTGGATCATTATCTGGGAGATCGATGCTCGCCTCAGGCTATTCGCATCGCGAGTTTTTTGCTGGCGCTCCTGTATGGGATCAGCGACGAATATCACCAGACCTTCGTGCCGGGTCGCAACGGCAACCTGGTCGACATCGGTATTGATAGCCTGGGGGCGGGGGTTGCTATGGTGTTACATCACTGGTGGCAGCAGCGCCAGGCGCCTGACTAATCTCAGGCCCATCTTGACCGATGTCTTGATCCACGTCGTCCAGCCGTTCGATGACGATGTCACCGAAGAGTTGCTCCTGGCGCACCTGCACGCGATCCCGCTTGATCAATTCCAGGATTGCCAGCAGGGTGACGACGATCTCGATCCGGCTTCGGGCCTCGGTCAACACCTCGCGGAAGTTGATCTGGCGCCGCAGGATGAGGCGTTGCTCGATGTGCGCGATCTGCTCGTCGATGGTGACGGTGATGGGGGCGACGACGTCGTCGGCCGGCGAGGCGGGGACGGCGTTGAGGGCCTCCTGCACCATGCGCAGCAGGTCGTCGAGCGAGACCGCTCCCAGGTCTGGCCGGGGATCGAGGCGGGGCAGGGGGGCGATGCGCACGTAACTGTGCCACCCCTGTTGCTGCCGCTCGTTGAGCAATGCGGCGATCTCCTTGAAGCGCTTGTAGGCTCGCAGTTGTCGCACCAGGTCGTCGCCCACGTCCTCGGTCTCCGGTGGCGGGACCGGCGGGCGCGGGAGGAGAGCGTTCGACTTGATAAGCAGCAATTTGGCCGCCACGACGAGGAAATCGGCCAGTTCCCGGGCCTGGCGCTTTTCCAGCCGGGCCAGGTAGGCCATGTACTGCTCGGTGACCCGGGCCAGGGCAACAGTGGTGATGTCCAGCTCCTCGCGCTCGATCAGGTGAAGAAGCAGGTCCAGGGGGCCTTCAAAGACGGGTAGTCGAATTTCGTGTTTTAGAGACATCGCTTTAGCGCCAGATTATAACATGGAAGAGCAATTTTCCAAGATTTTACCATACCCTGATTCATGGTATAATCTCAGGGCAGCCCGGAGAAGCCATAGTGGCCGCAGATAACAAGCTTCGGGGTTGATAGTTTGTATAGATTATATATAGGAGAAATTAGTGTTCAACCCTCTTGATGCCTTTCTCGGGTTGTTTTCTTTAGATATCGGGATCGATCTGGGCACCGCCAATACCCTGGTCTACGTGCGGGGTAAGGGGGTGATCATCAACGAGCCATCGTGGGTGGCCATCGAGCGGGACAGCAACCCGTTGAAGGTTTTGGCCATTGGTTCGGAGGCGAAAGAGATGGTCGGGCGGACGCCGGCTAACATCGTCGCCATCCGCCCCTTGCGCGACGGCGTGATCTCGGAGTTCGACGTGACCAAGGCGATGCTGGATTATTACATCAAACGAGCACACAGTCAATTGTTGTTGCCGTTCCCGCGCCCGCGCGTCGTCGTTGGGATCCCGAGCGGCGTGACCGAGGTCGAGAAGCGAGCTGTGTACGACGCGGCGATCTCGGCCGGCGCGCGCGAGGCGTACCTGATCGAAGAGCCGATGGCGGCGGCCATTGGCGCTGGCCTGCCGGTGACCGAAGCCCGGGGTAGTATGGTGGTGGACATCGGCGGCGGTACGACCGAGGTGGGGGTCTTTTGCCTCGGCGGCATCGTGGTCAGTCGCTCGCTCCGTATCGCCGGCGACGAGATGGACGAGGATATCACCCAGTACATGCGCCAGAAATACAACCTCTTCATCGGCGAGCGAATGGCGGAGCGGGTCAAGATGACGGTCGGGTCGGCCTATCCCCTGGACGAGGAGTTGACGATGGTGATGCGGGGCCGCAACCTGGTCACCGGTCTCCCCGAGGCGATCGAAATCAGCAGTATCGAGATTCGAGAGTCGTTGAGCAATTCGGTGGGCATCATCTTGGATCAAGTCAAGGATACGTTGGACGAGACGCCGCCGGAGCTGGTGGCCGATTTGATGGAGACCGGCATCTGTCTGGCCGGGGGCAGCTCACAGTTGAAGGGGTTGTCCGATCGCGTCAGCGAGGAAACGAACATGCGGGCCTGGGTAGCGCAGGAATCGATGACGTGTGTGGCCCGAGGCGCGGGCAAGGTGTTGGAATCGCTGGATACCTTGCGCGAGGTCCTGGTGAGCACGGATGACCGGCGTCCCCGTCAATCCTCTGAGTTTTAGTTTGTTTTGTATGCTGCTTGGTGTTGGCGGCTGCTTCGATCACGTCGCTGACAGGTGGTTGCTCGTATGAGGGATACGCCCCGTCGTTCCTGGTTGCCCCTGGTCTTGTTCGTCATCGGTGCGCTCCTCCTGGTTTTCGGTGAGGTCGGTTATCTCTCTCCCCTGGAACAGGGCGCTCACTACGTTCTGGACCCTTTCCAACGCCTCTTTTCCGCGGCTGCGGCGGCGATGGGGGATACGTTCCAGGGGGTGCGCGAGTTGCGTGAACTGCGCATAGAGGTGCAGACCCTGCGCGAACAGGTCAACGCATTGACGGCCGAGAACGTCCGTCTACGAGAATACGAGGCCGAGGTTCAGCAACTCAAGGCGCTGGAGAATTTCATCAGCGAGTATCCTGTCACGGCTTTCGTGGGCGCAAATGTCGTCGGACGGGATGCGTGTCAGATCTACCCTTGTGGCGAGGTCGTGGGCGTCGATCCTAACCCGTATCTGCGATACGTCACCATCAACGTCGGGAGCCGGCAGGGGGTGGCGGTCGGTATGCCGGTGGTCAGCGGTGGTCCGGGATTGATCGGGCGTATCGCCGAGGTCGCGCCCCGCACGGCCAAGGTGCAGTTATTGACCGATCGGGAAAGTTCCGTCGCCGCGATCCTGCAGGATTCGCGCGTCACCGGCCTGGTCGTGGGTGAGCAGTTGCAGGAACTCCTGCGTATGGTGTACATCCCCCAGGATAAAGAGATCCAGGTCGGCGACCGGGTATTGACTTCTGGATTGGGCGGGTTGATGCCCAAGGGGTTGGTCATCGGCCAGGTGATCGAAGTGGAAAAGATGGATTACGAATTGTTCCAGGCGGCCACCGTCCGCCCGGCGTTGGATTTATCGCAGGTGGAGATGGTCCTGGTGATCACCGAATTTCAGCTGATCCCGATTGACCAGCCCGAACCGGCGCTTGAGCCGACGCCGACCGGCTAAGCTGCATCGTGCCATCGTCCCTCTCTCCACCACTGCTTATGATCTGTAACTTGTGTACGTGCAACTTGCACACTTGCAACTTGCATACTTATTAGAGGTGCAACATCGATCTATACCTGACGATCCCATTATTGACGATCATCGCGCTGTTTCAGACGGTTGTGCTGGCCCGTGTCGAACTATGGGGCGCGCGGCCGAATCTGATGTTGCTGCTCGTGTTGGTCTGGTCGATCGTACGTGATCTGGACGAGGGTTTGATCGTTGCCTTGATCGGCGGTTTGATCCTCGACCTATTTTCTGGCGGTCCGCCGGGGTCGATGGTGCTGGGATTGCTGGCGGCGGCCTTTTTGGCCGGGCAGAGATGGGGGCGCGGCGTTGGTTTGCCGATCATCACGTTGTGGTTTTCGGCCTTGATTAGTGTGTTGGCCTATCACGTCGTCTTGCTGACGGTGCTGGCCTGGACACGATACCCTGTGGATTGGGGCAGGGCGTTTCTGAGCGTGGCGCTTCCATCGGCGCTGCTCAATGCGGCGTTGGCCCCTTTTATCCGGCCGCCTTTGTCCTGGTGGGCGCGGAGAACGCGTCGGGAGAGGAGTTTCGTGGCGTGAATCGGAAAGCCCAGCGCAAAAATCAAGGACGCGCTCGTCCTCAGCCAGCCGTCGAGGGAAAGTGGGCGGCGCGCTGGACGGCTATCAAGGCTGCCCCCCGGGTCGTGGTGTTGTTTCTGTTCATCCTGGGGATTTTCTACGTCTTTGGCCGTCGATTGTGGTATATGCAGTTTGTCGAGGGGGAGCTGTACAGTGCGGCGGCGGAGCAGCAGAGCACGCGTGAAATCACCGTCCCGGCTGCGCGGGGTATTATTTACGATCGGAACGGGACTCAGTTGGTCCGCAACGTGCCCAGTTTCCGGGTGACGGTCATTCCGGCTTATCTGCCCACCGGCGAGGGTAGAGGAATCGTGATCGCCAGCCGCGAGGCAGAGAACGTCCTCATCCGGCTGGCCTTTTTGCTCAACATGCCCTACACCACCGCAGGGGGTGGTATGGGCGCAGCAAATCCAGCCCCCGGTGTGCGCGATATTCTCCGCAACGTGGTCAAAGACAGGGATGGGAATGAGGTCCCATTTTCGATGTATTACCGCGCCGTCACCATCAAGCGGAACGTGGACCGGGAGACCGCCATGCTGGTCGCCCAGCAGTCATTGGTTCTCCCGGGCGTCTCGGTCGAGGTCGAACCGGTGCGGGAGTATCTCTACAGCCCATTGATGTCGCAGATTATGGGTTATCTCCTGCCGATTCCCGAAGAGGTGGCGGAAGTGCGGCGGGCCAAGGGCTATGATCCAGCAACCGATCGCATCGGCTACGCCGGGGTCGAGGCCGTTTACGAGGATTATCTGAAAGGGGCCAAGGGACATCAGATCATCGAGGAGGACGTCCTGGGCCGTCTCGTCCGGGTCGTGGCGGAGGTGGATGCACCCGTGCCCGGCGACAACGTCTATTTGACGATCGACCTTGAGTTGCAAGCGTTCGTGGAGCAGGCGTTGCAAGAAGGGATGGACGCCCCCCGCGTGAATTCCCCGCGCGGTGTGGCGATTGTGATGAATCCGCAGACCAGTGAGATCCTGGCGATGGTCAGCCTGCCGACTTACGACAATAACATCTTCACCAGGGGTGCCTCGACGCTGGAGTTGCAGCACTTGTACGGGGATACCCACCGGCCGATGATCAACCACGCGATTATGGATCGCCTGCATCCGGGGTCGGTGTTCAAGGTGGTGATCGCCTCGGCCGCCTTGCAAGAGGAGATCGTATATCCGCAGCACACCCATGTGAGTTGTCCGGGCAAGATCGTCGTGCCCAACCGCTACGCGCCCAACGATCCCGGCCTGGCGACCTCGTTCTTTTGCTGGAACCGGTCGGGCCACGGCGCGTTGGATGTGGTGGGGGGCATAGCCCACTCGTGTAACGTGTTCTTCTACACAATAGGTGGCGGGAATGAGGAAGAGCGATTCGAGGGGCTGGGGGTGAACCGCATCGTTCAGTACACCGAACTATTTGGTTTTGGCAAGCCCACGGGCGTGGATTTGCCGGGCGAGGTGGGCGGGTTGGTTCCCAACCCTCGCTGGAAGCGCGAGCAACTGAGCGAGAGCTGGAACACCGGCAACACCTACCACTTTTCCATTGGCGAGGGCTTCCTGGAAGTGACACCGCTCCAGATGCTCAATGCCATCAATGCGATCGCGAACGGTGGGCAGTTGTATCGTCCCCGCGTCGTGCAGCGCATCACCGACGCCGAGGGGGTGACGGTGGATCCGAGAGCGCCGGAACTCATCCGCACGCTGCCGATCAGCCAGGCGCATCTGGCGACAGTACGCCTGGGGATGGAGGGAGCTGTGGCCTACGGCACCGCGCCCAGGGCGCAGCTCGAAGGGATCAACGTCGCCGGCAAAACGGGGACGGCCCAGTATTGTGACGACATCGCCCGCTTGGCCGGTAAGTGCGATGGGGGATGGCCGGAGCACGCCTGGTTCGCGGCCTTCGCCCCGGTGGAGGAACCGGAGGTCTCGGTGATCGTTTTCCTTTACGATGGAGGGGAGGGGTCGACGGCGGCGGTTCCCGTCGCCCACGATATTTTGGCCCATTATTTTGGCTTGGATGAGGATGCCGACGAGGCAGAACTCGCAGCAACCCACAATGCCGAAACGACGCCGTGAGGGGAAAACCGGTCTGAGACGCTGGAGACACATAGCGGCGATTGGAGCTGCCGCGTTTGTCTGGGGTCTGGGGCTGGCCCGCTTCATCGCCGAGGCTGCTTTCTGTGCCCCGCTTTACAGCGCTGTCGCTCCCGTCGTGGGGCTGGCGGCGCTTTGCAGCCTTCTTTTGATTGAGGGGGGCGCGTGCTCACGCTTCCTTCCCGTCCTTTCTACCTCCACAGCGACTTTTGCTTCTTTTTGGATTCCGCTGCTGTTTCCCACGCCCTACGTCATGGGCCTCTTCTCGCAAGTTTTTCCAATGGCCGGCGGCGTTTTGCTGGCAGGCGGATTGGCCCTGACGACGTTGACGGCGTTGGATGCAGGTCGTCGGCGCCATCATCATCAGACCCCTCGGCCCCCTCAGCCCTCTCAGAACGAGCGACGTCTGGCGGGAATCAGCTGGGCCCCGATGGCCTGTTTGATCCTGACCACATTGGCGCTTTACCTGAGCACGCTGTTGCCCTCGCTGGGTACGCTGGACACGTTCGAGTTCCAGGTCGTGGTCCCCCGGCTGGGCGTGGCCCATCCAACCGGTTATCCCCTTTACGTCTTGCTGGGCAAGCTGTTCACCTTTTTGCCTGTCGGCGACGTGGCCTGGCGTGTGAATTTTTCCTCGGCCGTCTTCGCCACTGGCGCGGCGGTGATACTCTATCTTATCCTGAGGCGCCTGACGACTTCGTGGGCGGGCATCGACGGCCTTCGATGGCTGCCGGCGCTGGCGGCGGCGCTGGCATTGGCCTGCTCCTTCACCTTCTGGTCCCAGGCCATCGTCGCCGAGGTATACGCCCTGCACAACCTGCTCGTCGCCCTCATCCTGTGGCTTCTGCTGGCCCTCCCCCAGGATTTAGGCCCGTTCGCTTTGACGCCGGCGCGACGCTGGCAAGCGACCTTTTTCCTCCTGGGTTTGAGTTTGACCAATCACCTGACGACGGCGCTCCTGGTTCCGGCGGCGGCTTTAGCCCTGCTTTGGGATCGACCGCGATTGCGGGTAGTGGACTGGGCGAAGGCACTAGGGTTGGGGATTCTGGGGTTCTCGCTTTATCTCTTCGTATGGCTGCGTTGGCCGGCGGTGAACCAGGGCGCGTGGATGACGCCATCGGCGTTTCTGACCTATATCACCGGCGGGCAATTTCACGGCGCGTTGCGCTTCGATGGGTGGCGAGATCCCACCCGCTGGGAGATCGTCGCTCGATTGCTGCGCCAACCTTTCGGGTGGGCCGGTTTGGCGCTGGCGGCGCTCGGACTGCTCGGGTTGGCCCTGCGTCGCCGGCGGGCCCTGGCGTTGACCGGCGTGACCTTTCTGGCCTTCGGTCTCTATGGGTTGCTTTATTACGTTCCGGATATTTCCGTTTTCTTGCTGCCAGCTCACCTCATCCTGGCGCTTTGGATCGGGGTCGGGATCGCCCTGGCGGCCGAGTTCCTCTCGCGACGTCACGGGATGGGGGCCGCTGTCGTGCTCGCGGCCCTGTTGCCCCTGCGCCTCATCTGGACCAACTATGCTGCACTAGATCAGAGCCGCGAACAGGGACGGATCGCCTGGGGCCGCTACGTCTTGGACCTGCCATTGGCCCCCGGCAGCACGATATTGGCCGACATCGACAAATTCGCGCCGCTCTATTACCTGCAGCAGATCGAGGGCCTGCGTCCAGATCTGGATCTCCTGTTGTTTCACCAGGAGTCGTCCTATCACGCAGCCCTGGCCGAACGTCTAGCCGGAGGACAGACCGTCTACCTGGCCCGCTATCTGCCCAACCTGGGCGGCCTGCCAATGCGCTCGATGGGGCCGTTGGTCGAGGTGGGCGCAGCAGGCGTGGGCCAAGCGGGAGAGCCTATGGCCAGATTTGGGGGAAGGATCGCGCTGCTGGGCGTGAACTTGACGGCCGATCCATTTGGGCGGCGGATGCATCACCTGACGCTCCGCTGGCTGGCCGAGGAGCCGGTGGCGGACGATCTGCTCGTACGTGTGCGCTTGCTCGATGCGGGAGGCGTCGCTCGGTGGGCCAGCGACGGCGTTCGCCCGGTTGGTGGATTGTATCCGAGCAATGCCTGGCCTGCCAGCAATGCTGCGGACGGAGGCCAGGCGGGCGAGACGTATCCAATCGACGATTATCACGCCGTCGAACCACCGCTCTGGCTCCCGACGGGAACATACCGGGTAGAGGTGGGGCTCTTCCCGCGCTTCGACGATGTGGGGCTGGGCGTGGACGGCGGCGATGAGGTGTGGTTTTCCATAGGCTCTGTGACTGTGACCCAGCCTGAGGAGACGCCGGCGTTAGCCCATTGGCGCCGGTGCGCGTTTTCGGCAGACGATGCCGCGAGCGGGTGGCTGACCGGCTACGACCTGGCGAGCGAGACATCGGCCGGCGTGCCTTATACCGTCGATCTCGCGTGGCGGCGCAGGACGGCGACGGAAAATTTGCAAATCGTCTGGGTGAACGAGCGTGCAAACGAGCGTGGAATGGTGAGCCGGTCGGCGCGCTTCTCCTTGGAGAGCGACGTGGTGCGTAGCCGGCATACGATCACCGCTCCCCAGACGAGTGGCAACTACGCGTTATACGTGGAGGTGGCGGGTGAGCTGGTCCGCTCGCGGTGGTTGGCCCGGCCGGAGGCGTTATGCCCGTTGGCTTCGGTGCAGGTGCTGCCCGCCCGACGGGGGCTGGCCAATTTCGCCAATCTGATCCTCCTGCTGGATGCAGAGATCGAGCTGCCCACGGCACAACTGGGCGCCGTCTTGCCGGTATCGTTGCAATGGCAAGCGTTGCGCGCCATCGACGCGGATTACACCGTCTTCGTCCACCTCGTCGGTCCAGACGGGCGGTTGTGGGGGCAAGAGGATGTATGGCCGGTACAGGGAAGCTATCCCACCGGTCAATGGCGTGGAACGGAGAAAATCCACGATCCCCACCGGGTGTTTATCGAGCCAACCGCCCCGCCCGGCGCTTACCAGGTTCACGTGGGGTGGTATCTATTGGAGACGATGCAGCGCTTGCCTGTTCTGGATCAGGATGGAAGTGCGGTCGGCGATACGTTTGTGATTGGTGCATTTCAAGTGATCGAGTAGAGTAGAGGAGGTTGACTAACATGGATCGTCAGGAGATTTCGTTCAAAGATTTGCTCGTGAGACCCCATCATCTGTGGGACGAGCACTGGTTGCTTTTGACCGCCGGTGATTTTGAGGCGGGCCGGTATAACACGATGACGGTGGGGTGGGGCAGCTTGGGGACGATGTGGGGCGCCCCTTTCGCGCAGGTGGTGGTGCGCCCGACCCGTTACACCTACCAATTTATGGAGCAGTACGACACGTTTACCCTGTGCGCGTTCCCCGAGACGTATCGCGAGGCGTTACAACTGCTGGGGACAAAGTCGGGGCGAGACGGGGATAAAATTGCCGAGGCCGGTCTGACGCCGGTCGCCGCGAGCCAGATTGCAGCGCCGGCCTTCGCCGAGGCATCGCTGCTCGTCGAATGTCGCAAGATCTATTGGCAGGACCTGTCCCCGGCCCATTTTATCACACCGGGCATCGAGAAACATTATCCCGAACAGAATTATCATCGCGTTTACTTCGGGCAGATCGTCGCGCTACGGGGCGTGTCCTCGTTCGTGTTTGCGGGGTAAGACATAATGAATTTGTTACTTCCTGCCATTGTCCACGCGCACCCGCCCCCACCTTGACAGCTTCTATTTTGCCTGCTTGGGCAAGACACCGTACTCAATGAGCAGACTTCCGAAGTCTAGAAAGTGGCCTGGAAACACGCCAAATGCACAAAGTCCCGATCATAGCCAGATAAAAAGCACGCTTGCTCGACGTCTAGCTATTCCGGGGTCAATACCCAATCTATAAAGCTGCGCATACCTGACCTGGGGCATGGATACACCTTTTCGATTAGCGATCCAGGCACCCCAGGCAGGACTTGAACCTGCAACCCTCGGATTAGAAGTCCGATGCTCTATCCAATTGAGCTACTGGGGCATTTGATCGAGGTGGATCAAGGTAAGATGGGGATGTGTGAGTGGGCACGCTGCTCTCACACGCCCCATCCATTCCATTATTGGGATGATCCATCGTAACTGCTCAGCCTACCGTCCGTTTGCAGCGGATGGGCGGGGGTTTGGGTTATTTGGCGGGTGCTTCGCACCCGCCAAATAACCCAAACCCCCCGCTCTCCATCGCAACAAGGGACTGGCCTGAGCAGTTACGATCCATCAAGGCTATTTTAGTCGAATGGAGGAAGTTGTCAAGCCAAAATACGAGTACAAAAAAAACCGCCGCGCCTGTCGAACGATCGAGGTCACGGCGGCAAAACAACTCACAAAAGTCGATTAATTGTCCCGTATAGGCCGCATACCTTTGTAGACTCGGTGGCCTGATAGCGTACGCAGGATCTTATCTGCAGGTTGACCAACGATACTGCTCAACTCTTTGCTCGTCATCGGTGTATTTCCATTGGCCAGAAAAACGCGAAAGGCAGCATCTATGAGCGAAAGACCTTCGTGCATGTAACCTGGCTGCTTGCTGCAGTGGATTTGGAGAACATGTTGTAGGCCGTCTATCTGGGTCACTTCGCCTGTCTTGTCATCTATCCAATCAATTTTCTCCGTGTCAAAATGTTCTTTGTAAATTTCTCGATGCTCAGAACACAGATGGGCGCGTAGTTCCACACTAATGTGCAACCCCTGCCATTCCCACCAACCATAGTCGATGTGAAACTTTGTATTTAGATCGGGCTTAACCAGCGTCGGTAAGACCGTGGGAATAGTGTCCTTTCTCATTCGATGAATATCAACTCCATTCATTAGACGAAACCGCTGCACTTCCGAGCCAGACCCATTTTGTGTAAGAGCTCGTTAAGGTCTAAGCTCTGGCGCGTAACACCCAATAATTATCGCCTACCGGTGAGTACGTACCACTGTCCACCAAAGCAGCCAACATCGGCCCCGGGGGGGTTCTCACGGCAAGATTGATGGCGCTGTAAAGTGTCGCCGCGTGAACCGTTCCCTGGGGACTGAGCTTGGCCAATTGAGGGAATATCTCGCTGATGAGTTGCTCCAAAGAGATATCTTGTGTGTGGGCGCGCTCCCACACTGCATCCAGATCTTTTGAATTGTTTCTACCTATAATCATCTGCTCGTTGTACTCACAGGTAATCAGCTGCTTGCGCATTTCAAAGGTTAGGCGACCATCTATGGGTAATGCAACGCGAATCCACTCTCGCCTAGACCGAGGATTGCTCTGTCGGATGACGATCTTTCCAGGTTCATCACCTTGTTCGAATTCCAGGTAGGCGCCAATGGGGATATCGTGCGTCTCATACCATTCTTCCAGGCCGTAAATATAACGCCCCTTTCTTACGACCCAGGCCGGCATCTCATCACCGCTACCTGCATCTACGAGAGTAAAACGGATACGATGGGTCCGCCCCATAGGGAATATGTGCCTCAGCCGAGCAGAAAGCGGTAACGTACCGGATTTACGATGGGGATAGGTCAGGGTGATTTTTACCGGCTCTGAAACATCTTCTGAAGCATTGAGCGTCGACCACTCGTCATCCAATGCGTGTTCCAGGGCCAGCATTTCACTGGTAAGCATCGCAGGATTATAGTCAATGGGTTCGTATTGCAGGTACACCGGCGTCGTTTGAACAGCCTCTGGTTCCATACGACGCAAGTACCAGAGCACCTCACCCGCCGGCCCAACCTCGTCAAAACGCTCGTCCACCTGGAGTGCATAATTGAGCGAGAAGGTGCGCAATTGAGGCGAGATCTCTTCTGGCAGTTCTAGGTCGCCCAGTAACGTCTCGGTTGACATTGGGCCGCCATCGGCCATGTCCAGTAACGCTTCCGCCAGATTCAAGTGCCCAACGTTAACTTCCACCAACAGATCTCGTCGAAACCACTCCCCCGCCAACCTGATGAAATCAGAATCGGATTCGAGACTCTGCTCCAGTGTCGCTGCGACCACGGATCTGTACATCTCCACCAGTTCCTCTGGCGTGTGGAGATCTGTATCGTCAGCTTCGTCTTCGTCTTGCTGTTCGTAATTCAAAGAGTGGTCAACTTCAAGGAAAGCGGCGAATTCCCGATTTTTTCCCTGTTCAAACTTTACCTCTATCACTTGAAACGAACCATACTCGGGATTATAACCCGGTCTGATGGCGACGACTTCTCCAACCCGATAATCCAGGGCTGGGAAAACGACGCTTTCGCCAATCTCATAACTCGATTTGGGCTGGTAGGGTGTTCCCTTTACCAGGGCGCGTTCGACGAGATTTTTTTCCTGCTGAACAAGGTGAAGGATCAATGCTTGACTTAGTTCGTCAACCGAGCGGGGCAACTCGTCATCAACGAGGATGGTGCTCAGGTATTGGAGGTCGTTGGCAGTGACGGCAAATTCATCGCTCCAGTACGTGGGATCCTGAGTCTTTCGCTGAATCAACGTTATACTCCTACTATGAATAAAATGGCTAAAAGACGAGACAACGTGCGATTATACCAGGCTTAGGCCGGTTTGACAAATTCGCCTTTTTGAAGCAAACTATATGTACTATAGTCGACACCTGATATGATCAAAGGATGAGTCTGATGAAAGATGCTGAGTTTTCTGATTATGATGATTATGATTACGTGACCATTCACGTCGTGTATGGCCTGCTAAGAGCGCAGGTTTTCAAGGCTAAATTCGAGGCGGCAAATATCCCCGTCCTGCTGGAATACGAGAGCCTTGGCCCTATCTTTGGTATTACAGCCGATGGTATAGGAGAGGTCCGTATCAAGGTGCCGCCTGAATTCGCCGATGAGGCGCGTGAACTCATTGAATAAACCCGCTCGCTTCCGCCCTTCTCACAACCTGCCTGGATCAGTTCTAGCCGCCGAGCGCTTTCCAGCCCGGTTCAGGCCAGGGAAGAGAAAATTCCTCTAACCATTGTAATCCGTTCACGCTCGTCCCGCCAACCCACGTTTCCCAATGAAGGTGTGAACCGGTCGATAGACCGGTATTACCCACCTTGGCGATGATTTCTCCCCGACTGACCTGCTGACCAACTTCCACGTCGATTTCAGAAAGATGGGCATAACCCGTCAATACGCCCCAACCGTGGTCGACGACGACGGCCTTACCCCACAGGGCCAGGTGCTCGGCCAAGACGACGACGCCGCCCGCAGCCGCGTGGACGGGGGTGCCGCCGGGCGCTCGATAATCGACGCCCGAGTGATAACTGGTATATGGTCCTCCGTTGTAGGAGCGGCGAGCGCCAAAGTAAGCCGATATGGAACCGACGCACGGGCGGTGGAAAGGAATCGTCCAATGTCGTTCTGTGGAAAACGTATTGCGCGCCGCATCGAGACGTACGCGATCATAAGCGATAGCCTCTGGGGCTAACAGGTTGTTGCGATTGGCCGGCACATCGATCCGCTCGTAATGAAAGCGCCCCTCCTCCACGACAATGCCCGTGCTTATGCTCGTCTCTCGCCCATGCCCATCGACGGCGGTGAGATGTAAATCATATATACCCGGTTGGGTGAATACGTGAATGCCGGTCAATGCGTAGTATACGCCATCTTCTTCGCCAAAGCGTACCGTTTGATCAAGTAAACTCCCCGTCAACTCAACCGCTTCTGTCGTACGTACGGCAATGACTAACACAGACCCTTGAGTGATGGGAAGGGGCTGTACCTCGACGAGGTTGAAAGGTTCGGGCAACAAACCCCCATCTTTGCCTGGAATGACGATCTCCTGTCCAGCATGGATTAGAGCCGGGTTGGTCAGGTGATTGGCCGTCATCAACTGCCAGGGAGAAACGGTGTGCCTGAGGGCGATACGGAGCAGCGTATCATCGGGATGCACCACGTATGTGGCGCCGTCGCTCGGGAGAGATCGCGTTGCTCCGGTATCTGTCAGGGTCGGTAATGGCGCCTGGATCACCTGGCCGGCATAAATCACGTTAGGTGTGAGCAATGCATTGATCTGAAGCAATGTTTGCCACGTCGTGTGATAGCGCCGGGCGATAGAGGCCAAGGTGTCGCCAGCTTGCACCACGTAAGGCGTCGTCTCCATAGCACTGATATCTTCCCGATTACCGGGAATGACCAAACGCTGTCCCACGTAAATCTGCCGGGGATCAGGGATACCATTGGCATGCGTGATAGCATTAGCCGTCATCCCATAGCGCTCGGCGATAGCAAAAAGCGTCTCCCCCCGTTGGACAACGTGCACTGTGGACTCATGGGGTGGATCGGACGATTGAGCGTGAACCGGATGCGCCTGCACGGCAACGAATGCCAGCAGGAGCATTAAAGTCAGGACAATTCTTTTATACACCAGTTTGCTCTCCAAAATATAGCCTGTCTCCAATACTGACGTGCCTGATGAGATCAACGCCCCCCTCCAATACGTCCTGCGCCGGTACACGGGGAACGTAGATGGGGCGGCACGGGCGAGCCAGTCGAACGTCTAGCACCCACCCATCGGCGTCCAGCCAAACAACCGTGATGGGAAAGAAGACGAAAAGCATGTGGATAGCGGTCTCCAAACGACTTTCTCGCTGCCCTATTAGCAAAAGGCCCTCGTTTTGTCCCAGCGATCGACGAAACGTCAACCCTCGAAGGCGACAGAGATAACGCCGACAATGACGCACGCGCTCCAGCAGGAGTTGGTCTCTTGTTTCGTTCCAGACCGCTGTTTCTTGCATCTCAACAACCCGACGCCTGACGCAACATCACGAGTTCGTTGTACAACGCCGCAGTGACCTCGAATCCGAACAGAGATTCGTCGGACGAGGACCAAAACTCATCCAGCCAACGGTTGCCCGTCGTTTGCTCATAGATGTAAGCCTGAATGAGCATATCGAGGCGGTCGGCGTCGTGGACAAGCCGCGCCTCCCGGGTATCGTCGTCTTCAAATTCTTGCCACCACGCCTGCCACTGTTCGGCGCCGGGCAAACGATCCAACAAAGCGGCTAAAACCGTGGTCTCGACCTGATGTTTGACGTGCTCTGGGAAATGGTCCATAACCGGGGAGGGTATGTCGGTCGTGATGCTCTCTGGTAGATCGTGAAGCAAAGCGATCGTCAAGACTTTCACCCGATCAAGTTGGAGATCAGCCATCATCTCTGTAAGGAGCAGGGCGATGATGGCGACGCCAAAGCTGTGATCCGCGACACTTTCGGCGTTGGGAACGCCACGGATCACCCATCCCGTGCGAGGTGTATGTTTCAGTCGATGCGCGTTGAGGAGCAGTTGCAACGCTACGCTGGTCTTTGTCTCCAACCGTCTATCTCCGCCCTTTATCCTTGCCTATGCCCTCACAATTTGTAGCCAATCGCACGCAGAAGCCCTTTTCGGTGTGTTACGTCTTCTTCTGTCTCTATATCCTTGGCCTGCACACCATCTACGACGCCGAGAATGGCGCGCCCCTGGTCCGTCTCTGCCAGGATCACCTCGACAGGATTGGCCGTCGCACAAAAGATACGGCATACTTCTGGCACCGTCTTGACCGCGTTCAACACGTTGACTGGATAGAACCCCTCGCCCAGGAATATGATGAAGCTGTGACCGGCGCCTAACGCCAGGGCCGTTTGTTGGGCCATTTCGAGCAGGTTGTCGTCGGTGCCACTGGCCCGCACCAACGCTGGCCCCGAGGCTTCACAGAAAGCCAGGCCGAATTTGATGCCGGGCACACTATTGACCAGAGCTTCGTGCAGGTCTTCTACGGTCTTGATAAAGTGAGACTGCCCCAGAATCAGGTTCAGGGACTCGGGCTTTTCTATGGGAATAACTTTGAGTTCCACTGGACGCCTCCAATCAGTCGTGTCAGACACCTTCTCGATCGGCCAGGCCATACCGATCATTTTGCAGCAGGAAAAGGCGATGAGAAGAAGATAGCATCCCTCCCCATCGCCCCTTAGTTCTGCTTATGAGCAGCCCGACCTGGGATGAAGCCGCTTTTCCACTGGCTTCGCTTCGCTTCATAAACTGGAATCCAGAGGGAGTTCTACCCTCGAAATTTTCTCGGCGCGTGACGAAAACTCCACCAGTTAACCCCTCGCGCCCAGAACCGTCATTGCCTGATGATGCCATGCCTGGATCAGACAGAGAAAAGCGATCTGAGCGATCTAAATAGCCTGATGACTTAGCTCGTCTCCGTCGGAGATGAATATCTATCCAGGCTCACAGGCCGGTGCTCAGAGACCCAATACTTTGTTCACGCTTTGCAACAGTTCTTGAGGGCCAAATGGTTTAGTGACATAGTCGTCGACCTTGGCGATGTGAAGTCCCAGGACCTTATCGATGCTCTGGGCCTTGGCCGTGACCACGATGACGGGTATGCCTTTCAACTCATCGTCGGCCTTCATCTGTTGGTACACTTCCCAGCCATCCATATCGGGCATCATCAGGTCGAGGAGAACGAGATCAGGCCTTAGCTTACGTACGGTTTCTAGCCCTTCGCGTCCTCCGACAGCGCCGACGAGATCGAAGCCCTTGCGACCAAGAATGAGCTTGACCAGGTCGATCATCTCCGGCTCGTCTTCGATACAAACAACGGTCTTTTTTTCTTCTGCCATTTGATACCTCCCATTTGGTATATGGCGACAAGATGATTGATACGATTTTGCCTTCCCGGACAGAGCCGGAATAACAAGAGGCTGCACAACTCTCGCTGGTGCTCTTGCCAGCATACTCAAGGCTAAACTGAATACTACGGTCATAGTGTACCACTATCCTGCCCTCAAGTCAAATTGCAGCAGATTCAGGAGACCTTAGACGCACGGGGTTGTGAGCTACGCGGTATCCCAGTCCGGTTTCGTTTTCCCACATCTAAGCGCATGATTGATTTTTCCTCGGGCTGAAAATTTGCACTATGCTGAGAGTAGGTTATAATTAGAGGGCTTTAAGTTGAAAGCCTCCAATGTGGAGATATGTTGACTGACGATATAGATAAACCTGCGAAATGTGCACAACCTGACGACCTGGCGTTGTTGGTGGGACAGGATCGCAAGTCTTTCCTCGTTCGATTGAAACCAGGTTTACAATTCCACACCCATCGTGGGATGGTCGCACATGATGATTTGATTGGATCCCCTTGGGGACGCCAGCTCTCCACCCACTTGGGATACGCGCTCCTACTCCTCAAACCCTCGACCGACGACATTGTGCTTGCTCATCTCAAGCGCAACACCCAGATCATTTATCCCAAAGAATCAGGCTACATTTTAATGAAGATGGGCATCAAGCCCGGTTGTCGCGTGATCGAAGCCGGCACAGGCAGCGGCGCTCTGACGCTGGTTCTGGCTCAGGCTGTTGGCCCTGCCGGGCACGTTTATTCTTACGAGGAACGGGCAGAGATGCAACAATTGGCCCGGAAAAATTTGGAGCAACTTGGCCTGGCTGACGCAGTGACGTTCAGACTGCGAGATATCAAGCATGGGTTTGACGAATGTGACGTAGATGCACTTTTCCTAGACGTGCCCAATCCCTGGGATTATCTGGCACAGGTTCACGTCGCACTGTCTGGCGGAGGATTCTTTGCTTCGCTTTTACCGACGACGAACCAGGTCAGCCGTCTGATCGGCGCACTCGAGAAGAACGACTTTGGATTGATCGAGGTGGAGGAATTGCTGCTCCGGCAATACAAGGCCGTGCCAGCCCGCTTGCGGCCTATGGACCGGATGGTGGCTCATACAGGGTATCTCGTATTCGCGCGGGCTCTAATACCAAAAGAGGAGTAAAAGCAGGGTTATGGGAAACTTGAGACGCTTAGTGATGGACATATTGAAACCTATGAATCCCAGCATTGTAGAGTTGGTACAATTATTGGCTGACCTGGAAGGGGTGGATGGCGCCAATATCTCAATCTATGAGATCGATCGCCGGGTGGAAAATGCAAAGATCACCATTGAGGGACATAATTTGAGTTACGATACGGTCGCCAAGATCATCGAGGAAAATGGTGGGGCCATTCATTCCATCGACGAAGTCGCGGCCGGCAAGGTGCTGATCGAGGACGTCATCACGCCCCAGGATTGACGTGGGCGCGGCGATTTTTCGAAATTGACGAGAAATCTGCTTGACGCCGAGTTGCACGAGTTGCACGAGTTGCACGAGTTGCAATAGAGTGTTTGTATCCTCTCGACAAGGGGACGAGCCCCGGTTTATCGAGAAGCCACAGAAATTTGATTAAATAACGAGGAGTTCAACGTTAGATTTAGCTATGGGTATTTGGACTATGTCACAAAGACGTTTGGCAAAAGGCATTGACAATATACGAGAATATGAACAGATCGCCGGCTTTTCGCAGATCGCTCGGCGTGCCTTGGCCAACAATTCCTTCGATGGGGTGCTAACCATGATCGGCGTGTTGATGGGAAACTACCTGGGAAATATCAGGGACCCTATCACCGTCATTCGAATTGGCATTGCGACGTCGGTTTCTATCGGCATCTCTGGCCTGTGGGGCGCGTATCTGGCCGAATCGGCTGAACGAGAACGCGAGTTGAGCGAGTTAGAGAGAATATCGTTAAATGACCTGAGTGAAACGAAGATTGGTCGGGCTTCGCGCATGGCCGTGGTCATCGTTTCGTTGGTGGATGGCCTGTCGCCGTTGCTTTCATCGATGTTGGTATTGTTGCCCTTTTTCGTCGCTTCCCTGATCGACAATATCGTCGTTGTCTACGCCCTCTCCCTGGGCATCGGGATGCTATCATTGTTTGGACTGGGTATGTTTTTGGGCCACATATCCGGGCGCAGTTTAGTCGGCTATGGGATGCGAACCGTCGTAGCAGGGATCGTGGCTATCCTGGTCAACGCTTTGCTGCCGATCAATTCCTAGGGCCTAACCAATA
>DSAR01000386.1 GCA_011046405.1 Chloroflexota bacterium
CTGCCATGGAATGACGTGGTGCATCCGAAGAACGCCGAAAGCGACGAGCCATCCAAGATTCCGCATCACGTTCAGAACTACGTGGACGTGTACAGCGCCGTCACCGGCAGAGAGGTGACCAACCAGGATCTGGTCGATATGTCGGAACGGGTCTACAACCTGCAGCGGGTGTTCAACATCCGCCTGGGCTACGGCCTGCGCGATCACGATGCGATTCCCTACCGCTCGGCCGGCCCGGTGACCGAGGAAGAATACGAGTCGCGCGCCGAGCGCTACGACAAGCAGCTCCGCGAGTGGCTGGATTTGAACCCCGACGAAATGACCATCGAAGAAAAGATGAAGACCCATCGCGAGTACCGGGTGGATCGTTACGAGAAACTGATCGACGCCGTCTACGCCCGCCGGGGATGGAACAACAACGGTGTGCCCACGGTCGAGAAGTTGAAATCGCTGGGTATCGACTATCCCGACGTCGTAGCCGTGGTGGAGGAACACCTCTAGACGTCTTTTTCGAGTGAATCCTGTGATCCTCCCGCAAGCGCCACGTCCGGCGCTTGCGGGAGGTTTTTTGGAAGGGCATTGGAGTGTGCGAATGATTCGGGTGAACAATCGGGACGATGTCGAGTGGCGTGAGGGGATGACGGTCTCGGACATCTTGGAACAATTTCGATACACCTATCCCCATCTCGTCGTCAAGGTAGACGGGACGGTCGTGCAGGAAGCGGCCTACGACACGTACGCTATCCCGGATGGGGCCGACGTGCGCGTCATCCACCTCATCGCCGGGGGATAGATTTTAAGGTATAAAATTAGGAGGCGTCATTTGAGCGTTGCTGTCGAACGGCTCGAGACCATCGACCTGCGTCCCGAGCGACTGAACCGGACGATCATCAGACTCTCCGTCCCATCGGTGATGGAGAGCATGCTGACCACGTTGGTCTACCTCGTGGATGCGGCCCTTATCGGTTGGTTAAACGATCCGGCAGCGCTGGCGGCCGTGGGACTGAGCGGCACGCTGATGTGGGCGGCCGATGGGTTATTTCAGGCCCTTTCGATCAGCGCGTCGGCGCTGGTGGCTCGCTCCTGGGGTGGACGGGATTTCGAGGAGGCGCGAGCGGTCGCCGGGCAGGCGATCCTGTTGAGCGTGTTGGCCGCGTTCCTTTTAATGGGCTTACTGATGCCTATCTCGACTCTTTTCCTTCGTTTGATGGGGGCCGATCCAGATGTCGTGAATCAGGGCACGACGTACGTCCGCATCCTGCTGGCGACGTCGCCGGTGAGTTTCGTGCTCGTCATCGCCAACAGCATCATGCGGGCGACTGGCGATACTCAAAAGCCGATGTTTATCACCGGCGTGATGAACCTGTGCAACGTGGTGCTGGCCTATGTGTTGATCTTCGGCGTTGGCCCGATTCCACGCCTGGAATTGGTGGGCGCGGCTCTCTCCTCCAGCATCGCGCGCGCTATCGGCGGCGCGCTCGCCCTGGGTGTTCTTTTTTCTTCCCGGACGCCGCTTCGGCTGCGACTGGCCCACCTGCGGCGCAGGGATTGCTCGTTGATCTGGCGCATCGTGCGCATCTCGTTGCCCAACATTGGAGAGACGATCATCTCCCGCCTGGGATACATATTGTTCATGCGGATCGTGACTTCCCTGGGGACGGTGGCGTTGGCCGCGCACCAGCTGGCGCTGCGGATCGAGTCGTTGGCCTACATGCCCGGTTGGGGCTTGGCGACGGCGGCTGCGGCCCTGGTCGGGCAGGCGTTGGGGGCGGAAAAGGAAGACGTGGCCGAGGCGGGCATTCGCCGCACACTCTTGATGGGCAATGGGGCGATGGTTTTACTCGGCGGGGTGTTCGTTTTCTTTGGGTCGTCCATCGTGCAACTCTTCGGCGTCCAGGATGCCGAACTGGCAGCCTTGGCGACGCTGGCGATTCGCATCGCGGCCCTGGAGTTGATCGGTTTGTGTTCGGTGATGATTATCGCCGGCTGCTTGCGAGGGGCGGGCGATACCCGCACGCCGATGATCGTCACGCTGCTCGGCACGCTATTGTTCCGTGTGCCGACGACCTACCTGTTCACCATCGTGCTGGGGGCCGGATTGAAAGGTGTGTGGCTGGCCACGAGCACCGATTGGACGATGCGGGCGTTGATCATGTTCTTCTTTTACGTCCGCGGCGCATGGAAGACGGTCGAGGTGTAGGGAGGTTAACATAGCATGAATAAACGGTTATCAGGGCTTTGCGCACACGCACGAAAAATAGGTATAGACGTCGTGATCCTGTTTCATCATCGCGACATTCTCTATTGCGCCGGCACCGTGCGACCGGCTGTCCTGCTCGTCTCGACGGCGACGGAACAGGCGACACTCCTGGTGCGCCGGGGCCTGCCATATGCCCGACAAGAGGCCACGGTGGAACAGGTCGAACCGATGAAGGGATTTAGCACCCTTGCGGCGACCGTCGCTGCTTTTGGCTTGACCGGCGGCGTGATCGGCACCGAGTTGGACCTGGCGCCGGTGACGTTATATCGTCGCTTGCAAGAGACCTTCCCAACCTGGACCTTCGTCGACGTGACGCCGACCGTCTTGGCCCAGCGGGCGATCAAGGACGAGACGGAGATCGCGGTGATGCGCCAGGCGGCGGCCGTGGCCGACGTGGGGCACCAAGCCGCCAGCCAGACCATCGCACCGGGCATCACGGAACTGGCGCTGGCAGCCGAGGTGGAGGCCGCGATACGGCGGGTCGGCCACGAGGGATTCCAACCCTTGCGCCACCCGGAGGCCCGGGGGGGCGGCGTGCTGCTGATGAGCGGCAAGCATCTGAGCGTGCGGGGCGGGCACGGGCTGGTGGTGACCGGTGCGGGATTGGGCCCGGCCATGCCCTATGGCCCCTCCCGTCGCGAGCTGAAAGAGGGGGATCTGGTGGTCGTGGACATCGGCTCGACTTACGACGGCTACACCGGCGACGAATCGCGCACGTTCGTGGTGGGACCGGCGACGGCTGAGCAACGGGCGCTGTTCACCGTCGCGCGCACCACCGAGGACGCGGTGTTCGACGTATTGCGGCCTGGCGTGAGCGTCGCCGACGTCTACGAGACCGCCGAGGCGGTGGTGAGACAGGGCCTGCCGTCCCATTTTGCGCCGGGCAGCCTGGTATTGCCGGGCTTCGTCGGCCACGGCCTGGGACTCGAATTGGACGAGCCACCCGTGTTGTGGTCCAGGGACGAGACGCGCCTGGCGGCCGGTATGGTGTTGGCGATCGAGGTCGAGGTCGGCGCGCCAGAACTGGGCGCGATGGTCAAGTTGGAGGATACCGTGCTCGTGCAAGACGATGGCGTCGAGGTGTTGACGACGACGCGACGAGAGTTGATTGAATGTGGGGATTAGCGGTTGAAGGTTACAGGTTTGGGGTTTAAGATTGGAGGAGGAGAGATGGGGGATCGGATTACCATTCGCGCGGGTTCTGTGACGGCTGAGGCGGAGTTGAACGAGAGTCCCACGGCGCGGGCTATCTGGGAGGCGCTGCCTATCACCGGACAGGCCAATACGTGGGGGGACGAGGTCTATTTCGAGATTCCGGTTCAGGCGGCGCTGGCTGCGGACGCGCGCGCCGAGGTCGAGGTGGGGGAACTGGGCTATTGGCCGGTAGGGAGCGCGTTCTGCATCTTCTTTGGCCCGACGCCCATGAGCGCCGGAGAAAAGCCCCAGGCGGCCAGCCCGGTCAACGTCGTGGGGCGGATGCTGGACGATGCGACGATCTTCCGACAGGTGAGACAGGGGGAAACGGTGGAACTGGTGGAACTGGCAGCGGCGTCGGCTTGATGAGACGGGGTTAGTCGGCGTCCTCTTCCACTGGGTGGATCGGAAACGTGAGGGTGACCTGGGTTCCCTCGCCCAACTGGCTTTCGATCTCGAACGCCCCGCCGTGGCGTTCCACCAGTGTCTTGGTCACGCATAAACCCAGCCCGGTCCCACTTTTTTCCCGGATGGCGGGATTTTCGGAGCGGAAGAACTTGGTGAACAGCTTGGCCTGGTCTTCCGACGAGATGCCGTAGCCATTATCCGATACCGAGGCGTGTATGCGATCATCCTCTTGCCACAGCCGGACGTGAATTTGACCGTCTTCGGGGGTGTACTTACTGGCGTTGCGGAGTAATTCGGTGAAGACTTGTTCCAGTCGAGCCGGTGAGCCCAGGATAGGGGGGAGATTGTCAGGGACGTCCACCTTCAAGACCTGCCCGCGTTCCTCGATGTGATCTTCCATCGTTTCCAGGGCGTTCTCGACCGCCTTGGTCAAGTAGGTGGGTTTGCTCTCCAGTTGGAGTTGATCGGTCTCGATGCGTGTAATGTCTTGCAGATCACTGATCAAAATCTGCATGCGCTCGACGTTCCGGACGATCGTTTTGACGAAATCGGTCTGGGCCGACGTCAATGGGCCGGTGACGCCTTTGAGCAGCATATCCCCATAGCCCCGGATGGACGTCATCGGCGTGCGCAGTTCGTGGGCCACGTAAGTGATGAAGGACTCTTTTTCTTCGTTGAATCGTTTTTGTTCTTCTGTGGTTGCGTCGATCAATTGTGTGCGCCATCGATCAATTTGATCGATGATGTGGTCCGAGGAGATCTCGGCTGAATCGAGCAGCGATTGTTGGAATGCTTCCATACTTTCGAGGATCGCCGTTGTCCGACCGGCTTCGTCGTGCTTTGTTTGCGTTGTCACCTGTTTTCCTCCTTAGAATGAGCAATGAGCTTACTCGTGGTCTATTGTACATCATGGCAGACCAATGGGCATTCCAGCGTCGTTACAGCTTGGTTAACGATCTTTGCCTATTTGAGTTTAACACAAAAAGAGGTGAATGGCAATTCTACGACTCAGTATTGGAAGTTGGAGGTCGGAAAGACATTCGTGAAATTCGTTTATTCGTGCGATTCGTGATAGAAAATCAGGCTTTCGATCACACTGTCGGGCAGAAAGCTTGGATGACCACTTTTGAATGGGAGAGAGGTTGGAGAGAGATATGCAAAACAATCTGCTGTTACAGGTAGCGGACGTACACGTCAACCGGCCCGGCGCCGAAGTGTTGCGCGGCGTCAACCTGTCCGTGGGATTTGGTGAGGTGCACCTCCTGTTGGGGTTGAATGGCTCGGGCAAGACGAGCCTGGCGTTGACTTTGATGGGATCCGAGGGGTATCATCCTGACCAGGGACGTATCATCTTTGATGGACAGGACGTGACTGATCAATCGATGACCGAGCGAGCGCGCTTGGGGATCACGTTGGGGTGGCAGGAACCGGCTCGATTCGAGGGGGTGCCGACGGCCGATTATCTGGCCCTGGGGATGAAAGAACCCTCGCGCGAGCGCGTTGAGGCGGCGTTGAACGCCGTGGCGCTATCGCCGATGGCCTATATGAGTCGGGAGGTCGACCATGCACTTTCGGGTGGAGAGCGCAAGCGCATTGAACTGGCCGCTGTCTACGCGATGCGTCCCCGATTGGCCATATTGGACGAGCCGGATTCGGGCGTCGACGTGCTCTGTCTGGGGGACGTCGTGGCGTTGGTGCGCCGGATGGCTGACGAGGGGGCGTCGGTCCTGATGATTACGCACCGGGACGAGATGGCCGACGTGGCGGATCGCGCTTCCTTGATCTGCGGGGGCGTCATCGTGCGGACCGGGACGCCGGACGAGGTGCGCGATTATTTTGCGCAGCGCTGCCGCCCGCACGGCGACACGCTGGGGAGCCAGCCGTGGGGTGACGAGGCCGGTGGGACGTACCAGCGCGTGGTGGCTACGGGGGTGTGCGATGACTAAGCATGAACCGGCGCGTACACAGACGTCTGTTTTGGAACAGCGCGACCCGGCCTGGGCCCACGAGTTCGAGGCGATGCTGGCGGCTTACGAGCAGGCCGGGGGACGCTCTGATATTCTGCGGATGCCCAAGGTCGCCAGCGCGGTCATCAGTGGAAACCAGGTGTTATCGGTCAATCTGGTCGATGGGGTCGATATCCGGGCCGAGGAACTGGAGAACGGCGTGCGAGCCTACGTCACCGTCGCGCCGGGCGTCAAAGTCGATCATCCGGTGCACCTGTGCTTTGGGATGACCACCGCAGAGGGGGTGCAGGAGATCTTTCCCGAGTTCGAGATTGGCGAGGGGGCCGAGATCGGTTTCCTCGCCCATTGCACGTTCCCCAACGCGGTCGATTTGAAGCACGTGATGGAGGCCCACATCCGCGTGGGGCCGGGCGCGACGATGCGCTACAACGAGGGCCATTACCACGGTCCCGAAGGGGGCGTGACGGTGTTGTCCAAAACCTACGCGGTGGTTGAAAAGGAGGGACGATTGGAATCGGCTTTCAGCTTAACCCAGGGGCGAGTTGGGAAGTTGGACATTCAGTTCGAGGCCGACGTTGGGGCTGGCGTCGTCGTCGAATTATCCGCCAAGGTATATGGCTCCGGCGACGACGAGATCAAGGTGAACGAAGTGCTCCGCTTGAACGGAGAGGGATCGCGTGGTTTGACCAAGACGCGGGTCGCGGTGCGCGACCGGGCTCACAGTGAGATCTATACTACAGCCGAGGGAAATGCGCCCTTCGCCAAGGGACATATGGACTGCACCGAAATCGTGCGGGGTGCGGCGGTGGCCCGCAACGTGCCCATCGTCGTCGTGCGCGATGAGCGCGCCCGGGTCACCCACGAGGCCGCCATTGGCAGCATCAGTCGCAAAGAACTCGAGACGTTGATGGCCCGGGGCCTGGATGAGGAGGAAGCGACCGACATCATCATCCGGGGGATGTTGAAGTAGAACGTCTCACTAACCCCCGCACTCGCTCTGGCGCGGGTAGGGGATCGGGATGTCCCAATGGGCCTGCATCCCGGCTGATGTGATCCAGAAAGAGACGCGCATATCCAGGCAAATTTTCCAGCGAGCGCCGTGTTGTACACCAACCCAGGGCTCTTCCGGGTTGGGGGCGAAGAACTCGGCCTCGGGATCGATGATATCTCGATAAAATCGATATTCGCCGTTGCCACCGCGAGCGACGACGTAAATGTCAGCCTCCCATTCACCATTGCCAATCTCACGGAACGTCCCTGGGACAATGCCGGCGCTGTCGATGCGTAAGGGTTCCATGGGGGTGGCTGTGAATGCCGGCGCAGGCGTGCGTGTAGGTGTTGAGGTGGGTGTTTCTCGGCGAGGCGGCGTTGGCGTGGGGCCAACGACAATGCTGACTTTGAATTTTTCGCCGATGGCGTGATCCAGATTATCCTCGATTTGCCACGCACTGACGTATTCCCCAAACGCAGCCGGAGCGCGCAGTGTGATGGCGATCTTTGTGCTTTCCCCTGGCTCTAAGGGAGGGATGCGATCCTTCTCGATGACGTCTAATTCCTCCCCGGATGCGAAACGTAAATGAACCCGCTCAGGCCAAACGCACGTACCGGTGTTCTTGATCTGCCATATTTTCTGGAATTCTTGCTCGGGCATTAAGATCGACGGCCTGATCGTTTGATCCTCGCTAATCTCCATATCGAATATGCAGACAGCCATAGCGGTCGCTGTGCGGTCTGGCGTAGGGGTGGAGACTGGGGTTAGGGTAGCTTTCAGGCTCGCTTCGTGCGTGGCTTGGGCATCGCGGGTGGCGAGTCCAGCGTGTAACCCCGCAGCTATTCGGGTTGATAGAACGTCCTGGGTGGCGTCCAAGTCAGGCGTCGATGTGTGGGTAACCGTCGGCGTATGTGTGACCGTTCGGGTCGTTTGGACAAACAGGGAAACCAGCGAGTTGAAACCTGGAATGGAATAGTTAGCCTGGAGCAGCAACATGCTGCCCATCAGGATGATGAGCAGTATGGTCCCGAGGGCGACCTGCCAGATCCGGGATCGCCTGTTTTTTGGAGAGATCGCGATTCGAGCAGTGGTCTTTCCACCCTGCAGGGTGTGTGATTCATCAAGTTGGGCATCTACGTTGAAAAGGGTTGGCTGCATCGCCAGTTCCGGCGAGATGGGCTCGATGGCCTCGCCATTCAACGCCTTCTTCAAGTCGTCTGCGAATTCTCGCGCCGTCTGGTAGCGGTTGTTCGGCCCTTTAGCCAGGGCGCGGATGATGACGGTCTCGATGTTCTCCGGGATTTCGGGATTGATTTGAGACGGCAGTTTCAGCGGTGTGTTGATGTGTTTGAGTACAACGCCCAGCGGGGTGTCCGCGTCGAAGGGAAGCATGCCTGTGGCCAATTGATAGAGGACGACGCCGAGGGAGTAGATGTCGGCCCTTTCGTCGCCAGCCTGGCCGATTCCTTGTTCGGGGGCCATGTAAGCTGGGGTGCCAACCATCGCGCCGCTGGCTGTCAAATTCGTGGTATCGACGATGCGGGCGATGCCAAAGTCGGACAGGATAATCTGTCCATCCTGGGTGAACATGATGTTGGCCGGTTTGATATCCCGATGCACCATGCCGTGTTGATGGGCATAGTCCAGGGCGTTGGCGATCTCGGCGACGATGTGGATGGCCTCTTCCAGGAGTATTTGATCGCCCGTTTGAGCCAGTTCCCTCAGGCGATCTTTCAGGGTCAAGCCATCGATGTATTCCATCACCATGTAGTAGCGACGGTTCTCTACGTCAAAATCAAAATCGTAGACCTGGATGATGTTGGGGTGGCGGAACGTGGCGACGATGCGCGCCTCTCGTTGAAAGCGGGCGAGAAAGTCTTCTTCTTCTGCTAGAAAGGGATGGAGGGCCTTGATGGCGACGTAGCGGTCGAGGTCTGGATGGTAGGCTTTGTATACCTCGGCCATTCCACCACTCCCGGCGTGTTCTACGATGCGATACTTGCCCAATGTTTGACCTATCAGTTTGTTATCTCTCTCTCGTGAAGTTTAGAAAGCCGCTAGCACTTTCTCTCTTATCTTACTACAATCTTGTTTTTTGAGGGTATAAAGAGCATTGCGATTGTGTTAAGCGTTGGTTACGAGTCCTGTTGGCCTCTGTCTCATTTCCCTGTCCTGTACCTGGCGTTATTTTACCTCTTTTACTTGCAATGTCAAAAAGGGGTATCTTCTCAATAAGTAGGGGAAGATGGGGTGTTTGCGGGAGGCAAAGCCTCCCGCAAACACCCCATCCCCCGGTTTATTGAGATGATACAAAAAGGGCGCATACAAAACTTGGGGGAGCATCACAAATCAGCCACGAATCCTTCGACTACGCTCAGGACAGGTTTTCACGAATTAACACGAAAAATCCAGGTTCTTTGGGATTTCGCATGGTCGCGGTGAAAGATTAGCCACGAATTGCACGAATTAACACGAAAACCCCAAAGATTAGTGACAAGTCGTGTAATTCGTGGCGAAAAATTGATTGACCATTTGCTAATCCAACCATGGGATTAGAACTTCTCGGGGTAGAGCGCGTGTACGCTTCGCCCGTGCACGTGGGGCGGGGCGTCATCGAGTGCGCCCACGGCACGCTGCCAGCACCGGCGCCGGCGACCCTTGGCTCTTGCAGGGAATCCCCACCTACGGGCGCGACGTGGATGCAGAACTGGTGACGCCGACTGGGGCGGCGATCATCACTACCCTGGCTGATGGTTTTGGCCAGGCGCCGTCCATGACGGTGGAGCGAATCGGTTACGCTGCTGGGAGCCGAGATCTGTCACTGCCCAACCTTTTGCGTGTCTCTATCGCTACACACACCATCCTAAACGAGGGATATGATGAAGACACGGTGATGGTGATAGAGACGAACGTGGACGATATGAATCTCCTTGACAAATTTCTATCGACTTGACAAATCTCAGAAATTCGGCTATATTAGCAGCGTGATCGAAAACAAGTGAAGATTTCAAAAGCGATGAACCGGAGAAGTAGCGACTGGGCGCGCGCCAGAGAGGTGGACCCTCATTTCAGATCAGAGGTGCTGAAAGTCCACTCGCAAGCGACAATCGTGAATGGGTCGGGGAGCTGCCAGCTTAAACGACGTCATAGCGTCTAGTAGGGCTGGTCGGAGACGCCACCGTTATCTTGGCCGAGGGTATCGCCCCCATTCGGGCCGTACCTGCAAACGAGTGAGGCTGGCTTTTCCTCTTGCACGCGCCATCATCGGCGCGTTTTTTGTTGGATGGGGCCGCCAGCCTAACCGAGGTGGCACCACGGGATGCTGTCGAAGGTATCATCTCAATAAACCGGGGTAAACTCGCTCGGGCCGGTCTCCTGACCGTGCCCGCTGTGGCTCGGTCGGGAGACCGGCCACAGCTCCCCAACTTATTGAGAAGATACTGTCGAAGCGTCTCGTCCTCGATACCAGGGACGAGACGTGTTCTCCTCTTTTCGAAAGCGCCTCTCGTCTCTCAAAGACCTGATAGAGATGAGGGGCGCTTTTCGTTTTTCAAACAGGAGGTTGAAATGGATACGAGATCGTTATCATGCAAACTATCACGCGAATTGTCACGCGAGCAGTTTCACGCCATCGCGCCACACGGCGCGCTGGTGCCGGTCTACCGGGAGTTGCCGGCCGACCTGGAGACCCCGGCCTCGGTCTACTTCAAGCTGCGCGGGCACGGGCCCAGTTTCCTGCTGGAAAGTGTCGAGCGAGCTGAGCAGATTGGGCGCTATTCCTTCCTGGGCTTCAATCCCCGGAAACAGATCGTCAGCCGGGGCCGGCAGGTGACCGTCGTCGAGGATGGGCAGGCACAGGCACGCCAGCTGGACGAGGGTGAGGACCCGCTGCACGTCGTCGCCGCCGAGATGGCCCGCTACCAGCCGGTGGCGCCGGTCCGGGACGTGGCCGCCGACCTGCCGTATTTCTTCGGCGGCGCCGTCGGGTACCTGGGGTACGACATGGTGCGCTTCTTCGAGCGCTTGCCCGAGACGACGCGCGACGACCGGCACCTGCCCGACATGCACCTGCTCATCACCGATACCCTGATCGCCTTCGATCACGCCCGCCGCCGCCTGGTTCTCATCGCCAACACGCCCGTCTCACCGGATTGTGACATGGACGCCGCCTACGACGACGCCGTCGCCCGGCTGGACGCTATGATGGAGGGTATCCAGGCCCCGTTGCCCGCGCCTCCGTCGACACCGTATTCCGTCGCCGGGCGCGAGCGATCGAACGTGACCCGGAAACAATATGAAACAGTGGTACAACAGGCCAAGGAATATATCGCGGCCGGCGACATCTTCCAGGTTGTCCTGTCGCAGCGTGTGAGCCGCCCCACCGCGGCCGAACCCTTCAGCATCTACCGGGCGTTGCGGCAGATCAATCCCTCGCCCTACATGTTCTTCCTGGATTTGGCCGATGAGGGGCGAGGCGAGCCACCGCTCTATCTCATCGGCTCCTCGCCCGAGGTCATGGTCCGGCTCCAGGAAGGCATCGCCGAACTGCGGCCCATCGCCGGGACCCGCCCCCGGGGACACGATGCGGACGAGGACCAGGCGCTGGAGGACGAACTCCTGGCCGATCCCAAGGAACGGGCTGAACACGTCATGCTGGTCGACCTGGGCCGCAACGACCTGGGCCGCGTGTGCACGTTCAACACCGTCCAGGTGCCCGACTTCATCACAGTGGAGCGCTATTCTCACGTCATTCACCTGGTGAGCCAGGTGACGGGGCGACTGCGTGAGGGAATGGACGCCTACGATCTCTTCCGCGCCACCTTCCCGGCCGGCACCGTCAGTGGCGCGCCCAAGGTGCGGGCGATGGCGATCATCGAGGAACTGGAGCCCACGCGGCGCGGTCCCTACGGTGGCGCGGTGGGCTACTTCGGCTTCAACGGCAACATGGATACCTGCATTGCCCTTCGCACCATCGTCATGCAGGATCAGGTGGCCTATCTCCAGGCCGGGGCCGGCATCGTGGCCGACAGTGTGCCGGCTCGCGAGTGGGAGGAGACCCGGCACAAGGCAGGCGCGTTGGGCGCCGCGATCGAACTGGCCGAGTACGAACTGATGGGCCAGAGGCAACCAGAGGTTCCAGCGCTTGAGGACGCGGAGGAGGAAGATGCGGAGGAAGGAATGGCCCGGGTTTTGGTCATCGACAACTACGACTCGTTCACCTACAACCTGGTGCAGTACCTGGGCGAACTGGGAGCGGACCTGCTCGTGCGCCGCAACGACGCCGTGACGCTGGAGGAAATTCGCGCGCTGGCGCCCAGCCACATCGTGATCTCGCCCGGGCCGGGCACGCCGGAAGATGGCGGTATCTCCCTCGACCTCATCCGCGAGTTCCACCAGACGACGCCCATCCTGGGCATCTGCCTGGGCCACCAGTGCATCGCCGCCGCGTTCGGCGGGCAGGTCCAGCGCGCGCCGCGCCTCATGCACGGCAAGACCAGCCCCGTTCATCACGGCGGGACCGGTGAGACGAGTGGCGGCATCCTGGCCGGCATCCCCAGCCCCTTCGAGGCCATGCGCTACCACAGCCTGATCGCTTACGAGCCGCTGCCTGCATGTCTCGACGTCATCGCCACGACCGAGGAGGGTGAGGTGATGGCGATTGCCCACCAATCGGCGCCGACGGTGGGGCTCCAGTTCCACCCGGAGAGCATCCTGACCGAGCACGGCAAACAGATTTTGAGTAACTTCTTGACCCGGTATCGGGGGCAGCCCCGGCACCAGAAGAATCAGACGAGGAGGACCAGTATGATCCGCGAGGCGATCAACCAGTTGTTGGATGGACAATCGCTGCCTGCCGAGCAGGCCGAGGCGGTGATGGACGAGATCATGGCCGGCGGCGCGACCCCGGCCCAGATCGCCGGGTTCCTGATCGCCCTGCGCACCAAGGGGGAGACGGCCGCCGAGATCACCGGCTGCGCCCGCGCGATGCGCCGGGCCGCCGTCCCGGTGCGTCCCACCCGGACCGACGTCATTGACACCTGTGGCACCGGCGGTGACCGCTCCGGCACGTTCAACATCTCCACGACGACCGCCTTCGTCGTCGCCGGGGCCGGGTTGGGCGTCGCCAAGCACGGCAACCGCAGCGTCAGCAGCAAATCGGGCAGCGCCGACGTGCTAGAGGTGTTGGGCGTCAACATGAGTCTGACGCCGGAGCAGGTGGCCCAGGCCATCGACGAGATCGGCGTGGGCTTCATCTTCGCTCCCAACTTCCACCCGGCGATGAAGCACGCCATCGGGCCCCGTCGCGAGTTGGGCGTGCGGACCGTCTTCAACGTGCTGGGGCCACTGACCAACCCGGCTGGCGCGCGAGCCCAACTGATGGGCGTGTACGACGCCGGGCTGACGGAACTGCTGGCCTGCGTGTTGCAGCAACTCGGTTCCCGGGCGGCCTACGTGGTTCACGGTTACGGGGGCCTGGATGAGTTGACGACCACCGGCCCGAATCGGGTGAGCTGTTTCGGCGTCCGGCCGGGCAACGGGCAGGTCTTGACGGAGATGTTGAACCCCGGCGACCTGGGCTTTGCCCCGGCCCGCCCCGAGGACTTGCTTGGCGGCGACCCGGAGCGGAACGCCGCGATCACGCGCGCCATCCTGGCGGGGGAGGACCGCGGCCCGCGCCGCGACGTGGTGCTGCTCAACGCGGCCGCCGCGCTGGTGGCGGGGAAAAAGGCCACCGACCTGCGGGCGGGCATCGACCTGGCGGCCGAGAGCATCGACAGGGGCGCAGCGCTGGAGGCGTTAGAAGGGTTGATCGCGTTCAGTCAGGACGTGGCGTAACGAGTAAGACGCAAGACGCAAGACGCAAGACGCAAGACGTAATGAGTAAATATGCATTCCAAGACGATTCTCGACGAGATTGTTCATCATAAGTGGGGGGAGGTCGAGCGGCTCAAGCGGGACTATCCCCTGGAGGCGATTCAAGACGCTGTCACCCAGGCACCGCCGCCGCGCGATTTTGGCGATGCCTTGCGTGCCCCGGATGTCTCTTTGATCGCCGAGGTGAAAAAAGCCTCGCCCAGCAAAGGGGTGATCTGCGAGGACTTCGATCCGGTGGCGCTGGCCCGGGCCTACGAGGCCCACGGGGCCGCCGCCGTCAGCGTGTTGACCGACGCGCACTTCTTTCAGGGCCGCCTCGACGACCTGCGCGCCGTGCGGCAGGCGGTCGAGGTTCCGGTCCTGCGCAAGGATTTCGTCATCGACCCGTACCAGGTCTACGAGGCCCGCGCGGCCGGGGCCGACGCGGTGCTACTCATCGTGGCCGCCCTGGACGACGCCCGACTGCTCGAATTGCACCGCCTGGTGCGTGACCTGGGGATGACGGCCCTGGTCGAGGTCCACGACGGGCGGGAGTTGGAGCGGGCCCTGGTCGTCGGCCCGCGCGTCGTCGGCGTTAACAACCGCGACCTGCGCACCTTTGAAGTCAGCCTGGAGACGACGGCGCGCCTGCGGGCGGCGATACCGGTAGACGTGGTGCTGGTCTCCGAGAGCGGCGTCCACACGCCCGAAGACGTGGCCCGCCTGGCCGAGATCGGCGCCCACGCCATGCTGGTGGGCGAGGCGTTGGTGCGGGCGGATGACGTGGGCGCCAAGATTCAGCAACTGCTGGGAGACTCATTACCCGACATCTCTGGATCACGAGTGGCACGAATGGACAAATGACACGAATTTTGGTTTCGGATTGTAAAAAACATTCGTGAAATTCGACCATTCGTGCGATTCGTGATAAAAGGCACCCATATGATACACGTCAAAATCTGCGGGATCACCAACGTCGCCGACGCCCGTTGCGCGGCCCGGGCGGGTGCGGATTTCCTGGGCTTCGTCTTTTACCCCAGGAGCGCCCGCTGCGTCACGCCCGGACAGGTCGCCGCCATCACCGGCGCCATCCGGGAGGCTTTCGGCCCGGACGCGCCCCGCTTCGTGGGCGTCTTCGTCAACGAACCGGCGGCGGAGGTGGCGCGCGTGCTCGATGCAGCCGGGCTCGACCTGGCCCAACTCCACGGCGACGAGTCTCCCGACGAGGTGCGAAGCCTGGTCGGACGGGCCTTCAAGGCCATCCGCCCCCGCTCGCCGGATGAGACCGGGGCTTTGGCTGATCTGTACGCCGGCGTCGCTCCCCAAGACGACGCGCTGCCCCACTTGCTGCTCGATGCCTACCATACCCGGCAGTTCGGCGGTACTGGGCTTCAGGCCGATTTCGTCTCGGCTCGTTCCCTGGCCCGCCGACTGCGCCTGATCCTGGCCGGCGGTCTGACGCCCGAGACGGTCGGCGAGGCCATCGAACAGGTGCAGCCGTGGGGCGTGGACGTCTCCAGCGGCGTCGAGCGGGCCAAGGGGCTCAAGGATCACGAGCGGGTGCGGGCGTTCGTGCGGAACGCGCGAGCTGTAAACAGGAATGGTGTACGTGAGAGGGAGAGTAAAACGTAAAACGTAAAGCGTGAGGCGAGGATTTACGGATGACGGTTTACGTTTTATGTTAGGGCCTAACCAACAGAATCCTTGCACAGCGAGCAAGGTTTTTGGTGGCCAATGGCTCCTTTTTGGCTCTGGCTGTGCCAGGTTAGGATGAATCAAATGCAAACGAGACCAAAAACACACGAACAAATTTCTAACGGGCCACGCTACGGGACCTACGGCGGGGCTTACGTCCCGGAGATTCTCGTGCCGGCGGTGCGGGAGTTGGCGCGGGCCTACGAGGACGCCGTTGCCGACCCGGCCTTTTGCGCCGAGTTGGACCGGCTGTTGCGCGAGTACGTGGGCCGTCCGACGCCCCTGACGCTGGCTCCCCGGTTGAGCGAGGCCCTCGGCGGGGCCCGTATCTACCTCAAGCGGGAGGACCTGGCCCACACAGGGGCGCACAAGATCAACAACGCCCTGGGGCAGGCGCTCTTGGCCCGGCGCATGGGCAAGCAGCGCATCGTGGCCGAGACCGGCGCGGGCCAGCACGGGGTGGCGACGGCGACCGCCTGCGCGCTGCTGGGGCTGGAGTGCGTCGTGTACATGGGCACGACCGACGTCGCCCGCCAGGAACTCAACGTCTTCCGCATGCGCCTGCTGGGGGCCGAGGTCCGCCCGGTCGACGCCGGGAGCCGCACCCTCAAGGACGCCATCAACGAGGCCATCCGCGATTGGGTGACCCACGTGCGCACCACCCATTACCTGCTGGGATCGGCCCTGGGGCCGCACCCGTATCCCCGCATCGTGCGGGATTTCCAGCGCGTCATCGGGGTGGAGGCCCGCCAACAGATCCTGGCGGCCGAGGGGCGGCTGCCCGACGTGCTGCTCGCCTGCGTCGGGGGCGGTTCGAACGCCATCGGTCTTTTTCATCCTTTCATTGAGGACGAGCAAGTGGACATGGTCGGCGTCGAGGCCGGAGGCGAGGGGATCGCCAGTCGCCGCCACGCCGCTCGTTTCGCCGATCCCACGATGGGACGATTGGGTGTGCTCCACGGGACCCAGACCTACGTCTTGCAGGACCCCGATGGGCAGATCGCGCTCACGCATTCCATCTCGGCCGGGCTGGATTACGCGGCCGTGGGACCGGAACACGCCTGGTTGCGCCAGATCGAGCGGGCGGGTTACACTTACGCCACCGACGCCGAGGCGCTGGATGCACTGAAACGGCTGAGCGAGTTGGAGGGCATCATCCCGGCCCTGGAGAGCGCCCATGCCGTGGCCGAGGCCATCAAGCGGGCGCCCCGGATGTCGCCGGATCAGCTGATGATCGTCAACGTCAGCGGGCGCGGCGACAAGGATATGCCGACGGTGGCGGCCGCGATGGACTTTTGAGGAAGTCAAGGAAGTAGGAGGACATTTCGATGAGTCGTATTGCAGAGACGTTTGAACGTCTACGGCAGACGGGGCGCGCGGCCCTGATGCCTTACCTCACCATCGGCTACCCGGAGCGGGAGAGCGCGCTCGAACTGGTCCCCGCGCTGGTCGAGGCTGGGGCCGACCTGGTCGAACTGGGCGTGCCCTTCAGCGATCCACTGGCCGATGGGGCCACCATCCAGGCGGCGGCCCAACGGGCGCTGGACAACGGCGTGACGCTGGCGTTGTGCCTGGAACAGGCCGCGCTCTTGCGCGACCGGGGGGTGAATGTACCTTTCGTGTTGATGGGCTACTACAATCCCATCTACCAGATGGGGCTCGAGACGTTTGCCCAACGCGTGGCCGAGGCGGACGTCGACGGCGTCATCGTGCCCGACCTGCCGCCGGAGGAATCGGACGAGCTGCGGGCGCTGCTCCAGGCGCAGGCCATCGACACCGTGTTCTTGCTGCCGCCGACCTCGACCGACGGGCGCCTGGCGACGGTGCTCGAGCGCACCAGCGGCTTTCTCTACCTGGTCTCCCTACTTGGCGTGACCGGCGCCCGGGATCGACTCCCGCTGGACCTGACCGACTTCGTCGCCCGGGTGCGCGCGACGACCGACCTGCCGCTGGCGGTGGGCTTCGGCATCAGTACGCTCGACCAGGCGGCACGGGTCGCGCGCGTGGCCGACGGCGTGATCGTAGGCAGCGCACTCATCCAGGCGATTGGGGCGGGGGATGATCCGGTCGAGGCGGCGCGGGAGTTTGTGGAGGGGCTAAGGGATGGGGTGTAGGTTAAAGGCTTAAGGTTTAAGGTTTCGGGTTACGGGTTACGGGTTTAGGGTTTTGGGAGGGGGAAATGGTTATCGTGATGAAGCCGGAAGCGGAACAAGACGATGTACAGCAGGTTGCCGATCGTATCACCGGGCTGGGATTGCACGCCCAGTCGGTCGAACAGCAGGATCGAACGATCATCAACGTCGTGGAGCGTAACGGCGTAGGGCGTGATGGGAGCGCGCGTGAGGAGTCGGTCGAGCGGATGCGCGGGGTGGAGCAGGTCAAACGGGATCTACCACCCTTCAAGCTCGCCAGCCGCGAGGTCAAGGCGGAGGATACGGTGGTCCGGATCAACGGCGTCACCATCGGCGGTGACCGGCTGGCAGTGATGGCCGGGCCGTGCGCGGTGGAGAGCCGAGATCAGATGCGCCAGGTCTCCCGGACGGTGAAGGAGGCTGGCGTGCACATCCTGCGGGGCGGCGCTTTCAAACCCCGCACGTCACCCTATAGTTTCCAGGGGTTGGGATTGGAGGGGCTCCAGATCTTGGCCGAGATGCGGGCTGAGTTCAATCTGCTGGTCGTGACCGAGGTGATGGCCCCGGAGGAGGTGCTCCTGGTGGCCGAGCACGCCGATATTCTCCAGATCGGCGCCCGCAATATGCAGAACTACGCGCTTCTGCACGCCGTGGGACGGGTGCAGCGACCGGTGTTGCTCAAGCGGGGGATGATGTCCACCGTCGAGGAGTTGTTGATGGCGGCTGAGTATATCCTCTCCCATGGGAACGAGCAGGTGATGCTGTGTGAGCGGGGCATCCGCACCTTCGAGAAGTACACGCGCAACACCCTCGACATCAACGCCGTGCCCCTGCTCAAACATCTCAGCCACCTACCGGTGATCGTGGATCCCAGCCATGGGACGGGCCGGCGGGAGCTGGTGGAGCCGGTCTCCATGGCGGCCGTGGCCGCCGGGGCCGACGGATTGCTGGTCGAGATGCACCCCTGCCCGGAGGCGGCTCTTTCCGATGGCCCCCAGTCGCTGCGGCCCGAGGATTTCGCCGCGATGATGCACAAGCTGCGGCGGATGGCCGAGGTGATGGGTAAGCGGATCGATGCGGCGGAAGGCGCGCATGCGAATGCTTGATGATTGGGGATACGCGCTCGGATCAATCATGCTGTCGCGGGGACAGCATCGACAACAGCGACTCGTGAAACAGGCCGTTGCTCGCCAGGCAGTCGGCGGCGTCGATGCGATAGAGGGCGCCATCCAGCGTGGTGCAGCGCCCCCCAGCTTCCTCGACCAGCAGTTGGCCGGCGGCGGTATCCCAGGGCTTGAGCCCCAGGTTGAAGTAGGTGTCCATCCAGCCAGCCGCGACGTAGGCCAGGGCCAGGGCAGCTGAGCCCAGGCCGCGCACGGTGCCACAGTGGGGAGCGATACGTTGCAGCGCCGCCAATACCTGTGCCCGGACAACGTCCTGGTGGCCCCAATCGAGCCCGATCAGGGCGTGGCTCATCTCGGTCACACTGCTGGTTTGCATAGGCGCACCGTTGAGACGTGCGCCACCATCCCGTTCGGCCACGAACGTCTGCTGGCGCAGCGGGTCATGAATGACGCCGATCATGGGGGTGCCCTGCGACAGGACGCCGATGGAGACGGAGAAGACGGGGATACGATGGGCGTAATTGCTCGTTCCGTCCAGGGGGTCCACGACCCAGGTGTATTCACTCTCGCTTCCGACCTCGCCCGCTTCTTCCGAAAGAATCGCGTGATCGGGAAACCGTTCCTGGATCACGTTCAAGATCGCGTCCTCCGCCTCTCGATCTGTCGCCGTCACGATGTCCCGGTATCCCTTGACGCTCACGTCCCGTGTTTCTGGATATCGTTTTGCAATCACACGACCAGCCCGGTGGGTGGCCTCAATCGCTGTCTGTAACATTCTCTCCCTTTTTTCCGCTTACACTATCCAGCCTTCCATTTTTCGAGGCAAGCAGTCAGTGAATGCAGCCGTCGAAGACGTAGCCCTTGCGTTTCCACGACGTGCAGAGTCCTCCGGGCAGTGTATGCAACTCGAAAATTTTCGTGTCGTAGCCATTCATTTGCCCGTAACATCCGGCAGACAGCCCGGCGACGTCCGCACCAATGATGATGAATGGTCCCCAACATTTTTCGCCCTGGCTTAACCATTCGCACACGCGCCGGACGCTTTGCGGCTGCTGCGTCAGGTCGAGTAACACAGGCGCGTCCCGGCCCAGCGGATGTTCGGAAAATTCTGCCAGCAACCGTTCCCAGGTCTGCCGGGCCGCTGTGACGTCGCCCATCAGAAGATGGGTCATGCCAAGACGGAACAAAATGCAAGGGGAATAGCCGCTTGCCAAGCCCATAGAGCAGCAGCGCCAGGACGATGATCAACACCCCTGTGGTAACCTGGTGGACGGTGCGTATCAGCGTATAGTCCAGCTTGTCCATACTCATCAGCGCGCCGTTGGCAAACAGGGCGATGACGCACAGCGCCGTCACGACGAGCAACACGATGACGAGCGCCTGGCTTTCCATCCCTCGCAGCAGGTTGACTACCTGGATCGCCGTCACGACGACCGCGTCCAGCGCGATCAACTTGCTTTCATCCGCCGCGCACCATCTCCCACATCGGCAGGTTGACCACAGGCAGGACGATCTGTTTGACGACGGTGAACCCCAGGTGCTCGTACATGTGGACGTTGCTCTCGGTTTCTGTCTCCAGATAGAGCGCCCTCCCGGTCTGTTCGCCCTGTTCGATCAGCGCCCGCAATAGCTTGCCGGCAAAACCGCGCCCTTGCAAGGCCGGTGCCACGCCAATGACCATGAGGTAAAAGTACGGTGTGTCCTTCATAATGGCTTGGCGGTCGATTTCGATTGGTCTGAAGATGGAACCCATCTTTTTGCTGATATCGATACCTATTTTCATCCCCGCCCAGAGCGCTCCACTGCGCAGCATGCGCCAGAGGGTCATGTTGGCCAACTCGCCCGGCGTCCAGGCGGCAACCCCTTCCAGGTTTTCCGAAGGGGCATAGACCTGGCCGTATTTGGCGCAATAACGGATTGGGGTTTCAAAGACGCTCACCCGCTGTGTTGGCGTTGCCTCTTCCAGGACCGCGTTCCAGAGCGGGTCGTCTTGGAAGGCGTCGGACAGCACGGCGGCGGCCTGGGACAAGTCCTTTTTCTGTAGACGGTACAGCGCGTCCAGTTTTCCTGACATCAATGCATCCTCTCACGCCGATGGCGCGAGGATGCGCCGCGCCCAGTCCGCCGCGCGTTCCAGTTCACCGTCCCGCAGCGGGCCTTTTTCGCCTTCCACAAAAAAGCCGGCCGACGGCATCGCCCGAATTCCGCCCTTCTTGATGAGTCGCGCCTCGCATCCTAGCGCCGCGCCCATCGCCTGGGCAACCTTTTCCGTGTTGCCAAAGGCAGAATCGTAGATAATCAACATGTTCATCTTGACCTCCTTGAAAAATAACGTCAAAAGGCATCTTCTCAATAAAGTGGGGGGTTTGTTGGACGAGAAACCAGGTTTTTCTGAAAAATCTGGTTTCTTTCCCCGAATCATTGAAAATTTACGTCAAAAGTTTCGGTGGAATAATCTTTCATTAGGGCCTAACCAATAGAATCCTTGTACAGCGAGCAAGAATTTGGTGGCCAAAGGCTCCTTTTTGGCTCTGGCTCTGCCAGGTTAGGATATCCTTTGGCGAGCACAAGCCGCCAGCGCCGCCAACACCGGCAGGCCAACATCAAAGACGAAAAACAACAAGCCGCCTAACGTCAGCATTGCCGGGCCAAAGAAATACCCCAACAGCCAACTGCTCGGCAGCCAGAACGCCATCAAAACGAGCGGTGCGTATTCCGATGAAATCGTCCACGTGTTCCGATCATGCCGTCCACTGCCAGAGCGAAGCGACGCCAGCATTGATATTGTATCTTCGTAACTACTCAACCCAGCCCTCTGCTGTGCTGGAGAATGGGGGTTTGGGGTGTGTGGCGGTCGCGAAGCGACCGCCACACACCCCAAACCTCCGCCCATCCCCTGCAAACGGGCAGCAGGCTGAGTAGTTACGTATCTTCTCAATAAGTTGGGGAGC
>DSAR01000209.1 GCA_011046405.1 Chloroflexota bacterium
GTCCCGGCTTCGGCCTCAGCTCCGGCCCCGTTTTCTACGTCCAGCGTGTCCAACACGGCCTCGGCCAGGGGGGTGGGCAGGAAGCTGATGGTGATGGCCCGCGCAGCCAGCCAGTCCAGGAGCCGCTGCGGCGATAGGCGCACCGCGTCGGGGGGCACGTGCAGACTGGCGCCAGTGCTCAGGTAGGGCCAGATCTCCCACACCGAGGCGTCGAAGGCCGGGCTGGCTAACTGGGTCGCCCGGTCGGCCGCCGTCACGCCGTACGCCCGCCGGTGCCAGGCGCACAGGTTGACCAGGCCGCCGTGCTCCACCTGCACGCCCTTGGGGCGGCCCGTCGAGCCGGAGGTGTAGATCACGTAGGCCAGGTTCTTGGCCGCAAGGCCCTCTTTGACAGAAGGGACCGGGTCAGGTGGCGACGCTGACCCCTCCCCCGCGGCCGCCCAGTCCCCGTCCAGGTCGATGACGTGGGCCTCCGTCGCCGGCAGTCGCTCCACCAGCGCCGTCTCCGTCAGCACGACGCGCGCGCCGCAGTCGGCCAGCATCAGCCCCATCCGCTCCGTCGGGTAGACCGGATCAAGTGGCACGTACGCGCCCCCCGCCTGCAACACCGCCAGCAGGCCTAGCACCATCTCTGCCCGCCGGGTCATGCACACGCCCACCGTGGTCTCCGGTCCCACGCCCCGGGTGACCAGGTAGTGGGCCAACCGGTTGGCGCGACGGGCCAGCGCGGCGTACGTCAGGTGCCCATCCGGCCCGTCCACCGCCACCGCGTCGGGCGTCCGCGCCGCCTGGGCCTCGAATAAGGCGGGGACGCAGGTCTCGCGGTCGTAGTCGGTCGCCGTCCCGTTCCACGCCTCCAGGATCGTCTCTCGCTCCGCCGGCGTCAACAGTGGCAGGTCGCCTAACTGCAGCGCCGGGTCGGCCACGATCCCCTCCAGCAGGGTCTGGAGGTGGCCCAACATGCGTTCGATGCTCGTCCCGTCGAACAGGTCGGCGTTGTACTCCAGCTCCGCCACCAGCCCCGAGCCGCCGTCCTCGATCCCCAGCGTCAGGTCGAACTTGGAGATCGCGAACTCAAATGGCAGATCGTCCAACTGCAAGCCCGGCAGTTCCGCCACCGGGGGCGCGTCCTGCAGGGTGAACATCACCTGGAACAGCGGCGTGTAGCTCAGGTTCCGCGCCGGCTGCAACTCCTCCACCAGCTTCTCGAAGGGGACGTCCTGGTGGGCGTAGGCCTCCAGCGTCATCTCTCGCACCCGGGCCAGCAATTCCCTGAAGGTCGGATCCCCCGACAGGTCGGTCCGCAGCGCCAGCGTGTTGACGAAGAAGCCGATCAGGTCCTCGACCTCGGCACGGGTCCGCCCGGCGATGGGCGATCCCACGACGACGTCCCGCTGCCCGGTGTAGCGGGAAAGGAGGGCCTGGAAAGCGGCCAGCAGCGTCATGAACATCGTCGCACCCTCCCGCCGGCTCAACGCTCGCAAGCCCTCCGCCAGGTCGTCCGATAGCGTCAGCCAGCGGCGCCCGCCCCGGTAGCCCTGCACCGGGGGCCGCGGCCGGTCGGTGGGCAGTTCCAGCAACGCCGGCGCCCCGGCCAACTGCTCCCGCCAGTAGGCCGTCTGGGCCTCCAGCACGTCTCCCGCCAGCCACGCCCGCTGCCAGCCGGCGTAATCGGCGTACTGGATTACCAACTCCTCCAGCGGCGACGGTTCGCCGGCTATGAAGGCGCCGTATAACGCGCTCAACTCCCGGGCCAGCACGTCCATCGACCAGCCGTCCGACACGATGTGGTGCACGTTCAACAACAGGACGTGATCTTGTGCTCCCAACTGCCACAGGCGTCCGCGCACCAGCGGCCCTGTTTCCAGATCGAAGGGCCGGTAGACCGCTTCCTGGACCTGCTGCCGGGCCTCTGCCTCGCGCTCCGCCTCCGGCAGTTCTCGTAGGTCGACCGCCGGCAGATCGATCGTCACTTCGGGCAGGATGACCTGGCGCGGCTGCCCGCCCTCCTCCCGGAACGCCGAGCGCAGCACCTCGTGCCGCCGCAGGATCTCATTCAGGCTGCGCCGCAGGGCGTCCGCGTCCAGAGGGCCGTGAATCCGCATCCCCATGGGGATGTTGTAGTACGGATTTCCCGTCTCCCACCGGTCGACGAACCACAGGCGCTGCTGCGCAAACGACAGCGGCAGCGCGCCGTCCCGGGCCACCGGCTCGATGGGCGCCCCGGGCTGAGTCGTTTCCCGGCAGGATGTGACCTGCTCCGCCAGTTCAGCCACCGTCGCGGCCTCGAACAGGCTGCGCAGCGGCAGTTCCACCGCCATGGCCTGGCGTATCCGCGATACCACCTGGGTCGCCAGCAGCGAGTGCCCGCCCAGCGCGAAGAAGTTGTCGTGCACGCCCACCCGCGCGACGTTCAGCACCTCGGCCCAGATCCCGGCCAGGATATCCTCGGCCGGCGTGCGGGGTGGGGTGAAATCCTGCAGCGAGTCGGGCCGCGCCAGTTCGAGGGCCGCCAGCGCCCGCCGATCGACCTTGCCACTGGGCGTCAGCGGCAACTGGTCGAGGATCGCGCAGGCGGAGGGGACCATGTAATCCGGCAATCGGTCCTGCAGGAAACGGCGCAACGCCCCGGCCGTGGGCCGCGAGCCGTCGCGCACCGTGACGTAGGCGGCTAATTGCTTGCTGCCCGTCGTCCCGCCGTCCACCACGAGCACGGCGGCCTCGCGCACCGCTGGGTGCTGGGCCAGCGCCACCTCGATCTCGCCCGGCTCGATGCGGTAGCCCCGCACCTTGACTTGCTGGTCGATCCGCCCCAGGAACTCGATGGTCCCATCGGGCAGGTAGCGGGCCCGGTCGCCGGTGCGGTAGAGGCGTGCGCCCCCACTTTCCTCCCCCCTGCTCGACGGGAGCCCCCGCTTCGCGGGGGGGATAGAGGAGGGGGGGCTGAAGAGATCGGGGATGAACGTCTCGGCCGTCATCGCAGGACGGTTCAGGTAGCCGCGCGCCAGTGCCGCCCCGCCGATGTACAACTCGCCCGGCACCCCGACCGGCGTCGGCTGGAAGGTCTCGTCCAGGATGTAGATCCGCGCGTTCGCGACCGGCGTGCCGATGGGCGGCAGCGCCGTCCACGTCTCCGGCGCGTCGGTCAGCGTGAATGCCGTCACGACGTGGGCCTCGGTGGGGCCGTACTGGTTGTGCAGCGTGCAGCCGTCCAGGCGGTCGAATAGATCGCGCATCTGGGGCGTCGCCTGGAGCTGTTCGCCGGCCGTGATCACCTCGCGCAGGCCGGCCGGCGCCCCGACGTCGTACGTGGCGAGCACCTGCGCCAGGTTCTGGAGTGCCACGAAGGGCAGGAACAGCCGCTCGGCCCACAGCTCGTCCAGCGCGTGCAGCAGCGCCGTCGGATCCCGCCGGACGTCGTCGGTGAACATCAACAGGGTGCCGCCGGTGTGCCAGGTGAAGAAAAGCTCCTGGCACGAGACGTCAAAACTCAACGAGGAGAACTGAAACGTGCGCGCCGGGCGCTCGAGCGTCGTGGTGTCGGACTGCCAGTGGACCAGGTTCACCAGCGGGCGATGGCGCATCGCCACGCCCTTGGGCCAACCGGTGGAGCCGGAGGTGTAGATGACGTACAACAGGTGATCGGGGGTGACGTCGGCCGAGATGCGTTCGGCCGGCAGTTTTGCCAGGGCCGCCCGGTCGGTGTCGAGACACAAGACGTGACCGGCGTATTCGGGCAGCGCGTCCAGCAGGCGCTGGTGCGCCAGCAGCACCGGCGCGCCGGTGTCGCGCAGCATGAAGGCCAATCGCCGGGCGGGATACGCCGGGTCGAGGGGCACGTAGACGCCGCCGGCCTTGAGGGTGCCGAGCACGCCGACGGCCACGTCGAGCGAGCGTTCGACGCAGAGCGCCACCGGGACGTCGGGGCCGACGCCCCGCTCGCGCAGGTAGTGGGCCAGCTGGTTGGCGCGCCGTTCCAGCGCCCCGTAGGTCAGGTGCTGGTCCTCAAATACCACCGCCACTGCGTCAGGCGCGGCGTCGGGCGCGGCATCCGCCTGGGCCTCAAATAGTTCGTGCAGGCACCGGTCTCGGGGATAGTCGACGGCGGTGTCGTTCCACGCCGTTAAAATCGTCTCCCGCTCTTCGGCCGTCAGCAAGGACAGGTCGTTCAGGCGGCGGGCGGGGTCGGCCGCGACGCCCTCCAGCAGGGTCTGGAAGTGGCCCAGCATGCGCGCGATAGTCGCCGCGTCGAATAGGTCGACGTTGTACTCGATCTCCACCCACAGATTTTGCTCGTTCTTATTGCCTGCATCACCATCGTCATCTTCATCGTTCCCGACGAACATGGACAGATCGAACTTGGACGTCTCCACGTCGAAGGGCAGGTCGCTCAGGTGTAGCCCCGGCAGTTCCATCGCCACCGAGGGGACGGTCAGGATGAACATAACCTGGAACAGCGGCGAGTAGCTCAGGTTCCGTTCCGGCTGCAGTTCCTCCACCAGCTTCTCGAAGGGCACGTCCTGGTGGGCGTAACCCTCCAGCGTCACCCGGCGCACCCGCGCCAGCAGTTCCTCAAAGGTCGGGTTCCCCGATAGATCGGTCCGCAGCACCAGCGTGTTGACGAAGAAGCCGATCAGGTCCTCGACCTCGGCCCGGGTCCGCCCGGCGATGGGGGAACCCACGACGATGTCCCGCTGCCCCGAGTAGCGGGCCAGGAGAGCCTGGAAGGCGGCCAGCAGTGTCATAAACAGGGTCGTGCCTTCCCGCCGGCCCAGTTTTCGCAACTTCGCCGCCAATCCCACCGGCAAGTCGATCCGTTCGCGCCCGCCCCGGTAGCCCTGCACCGGGGGGCGAGGCCGGTCGGTGGGCAATTCCAACAGCGCCGGGGCCCCAGCCAACTGATCCCGCCAGTAAGCGACCTGGGCCTCCAAGACGTCTCCCGCCAGCCAGGCCCGCTGCCAGGCGGCGTAATCGGCGTACTGGATCGCCAGGTCCTCCAGCGGCGACGGTTCGCCGGCCAGGAAGGCGCCGTATAGGGCGCGCAACTCCCGCGTCAGGATCCCCATGGACCAACCGTCGGCCGCGACGTGGTGCACGTTCAGCAGCAGGACGTGATCGCGCGCCGCCAGCCGCAACAGCCACACCCGCACCAGGGGGCCGGTCTCCAGGTCGAAGGACCGGTGGGCCTCCGCCTGCGCCCGACGGCGGGCCTCCGCCTCTCGCTGCTCCACCGGGTAGGTGGTCAAATCCTCCGGGTCCAGCGTCACCGGCCGGGCCGGGCGGATCACCTGATGGGGCTCACCGTCCACCGCCGCGAAGGTGGTCCGCAGCACCTCGTGCCGCCGCACGATCTCGCCCAGGGCTCTCTCCAGCGCCTCGACGTCCAGCTCACCGGTGAGGCACAGGGCGAAGGGCACGTTGTAGAAGGGGCTGTCGGGTTCCAGCTGGTTCAGGAACCACATCCGCTGCTGGGCGAAGGATAGGGGCAGGGCGCCTTCCCGGCTCGCCGGCTCGATGGGCGGGATGGGTAGTTTCTCCCCGGCATCTCGCGCTTGCTCCAGTGCTCGGGCCAGCCCGGCGACGCTCGGCGATTCGAACAGGCGCCGCAGCGGCAGGTCGATGTCCATCAGGCGACAGATCCGCGAGACGACCTGGGTCGCCGAAAGGGAATGGCCGCCCAGTTCGAAAAAGTTGGCCTCGACGCTCACCCGCTCGAGCCCCAGGACGTCGCACCAGACCTGGGCGACGAGCTCCTCCACCGGCGTCCGGGGCGCGACGTAGGCGCCCTCCAGCCCGGCAGCTAAATCCGGCGCCGGCAGGGCCCGCCGGTCCACCTTGCCGTTGGGCGTCAGGGGCAGCGCCGCCAGCGTCACGAAGGCCGACGGGACCATGTGCCCCGGCAGCTTTTTACCCAGGAAATCGCGCAGATCGCCGGCTGAAACCGCTTGCCCCGGCATGGGCACGACGTAGGCCACCACCCGCTGGCTCGTCCCGTCGGCCCGGACCACCACGACCGTCTCTTGCACCGCAGAATGCCCGTTCAGCACCGCCTCGATCTCGCCCAACTCGATGCGGAACCCGCGCACCTTGACCTGGTGGTCGATCCGCCCCAGGAATTCTACCTGGCCGTCGGGCAGGTGCCGGGCCAGGTCGCCGGTCCTGTACAAGCGCGCCCCGGGCCGGGCGCTGAAGGGGTGTGGGATGAACGCCTGGGCGGTCAAACCCGGCTGGTTGAGGTACCCCCGAGCCAGGCCGACGCCGCTGACGTGGAGCTCGCCCGGCACGCCGACGGGCACCGGTCGCAGGTGCGCGTCCAGCAGGTAGATCTCGGTGTTGTCGATGGGGTAGCCGATGGGCGGCTTCTGGTCGCCGTCGACGCACTGGGCCGCCGTCGTCCAGATCGTCGCTTCCGTCGGCCCGTAGAGATTGAAGAAGCGCCGGCCCTCGGCCCACCGGGCCACGAGGTCGGCGGAACAGGCCTCGCCGGCGACGGTGATCGTGCGCAGGTGAGGGAGCGCCTCGACGGGCAGGGCAGGCAAAGAGGCCAGGGCCGAGGGGGTGAGCGTGACGATGGAGACGGCCAGGTCCTGCAGCAAGTCGATCAGGGATGGCCCGGGCAGCAACCGTTCCGGCGTCCCCAGGCACAGGGCGGCCCCCACCCGGAGCGCCATGAAGATCTCGAAGGTCGCGGCGTCGAAACTTAGTGACGCGAACTGGAGCACGTGATCGCCGGGCTGCAGGCCAAACATCCGGATCTGGGTCTGGGACACGTTCGGCAATCCCCGGTGCGCCAGTTGTGCGCCCTTCGGCCGGCCGGTCGAGCCCGACGTGTAGATCACGTAGGCCAGGTTGTCGACGGTCGCGCCGCTGTCGAAGGGCCCGGCGCTCTCCGCCGCTATCGCCCCCCAGTCGGCGTCCAATCGCAATACCCGGGATGCGTGCTCTGGGAGCCCCGCCACCAGCCGCTCCTGGGTCAATAGCACCGGCACCCGGGCGTCTTTCAGCATAAACGCCAACCGCGCCGGCGGGTAAGCCGGGTCCAGGGGCAGGTACGCGCCGCCCGCCTTCATGATCCCCAGCAAACCCACGACCATCTCCAGCGACCGTTCCACGCAGAGCCCCACCAGCACCTCGGGGCCCACCCCCAGGCTGCGCAAGTGGCGGGCCAACTGGTTCGCCCGCCGGTCCAGCTGCCGGTAGGTCAGGTATTGATCCTCGAAGATCACGGCGACGGCGTCGGGCGTCTGTGCTGCCTGGGCCTCAAACAATTCGTGCGCGCACGTTTCCCGGGGATATGGGATCACTGTCGCGTTCCACGTCGTTAGAATCGTCTCCCGCTCCGCCGGGGTCAGCAAGGGGAGTTCGCCCAGGCGCAGTGCCGGTTCCGCCACGACGCTTTTCAGCAGCGTCTGGAAGTGGCCCAGCATACGCGCGATGGTCGCCACGTCGAACAGGTCGGCGTTGTACTCGATCTCGGCGATCAACCCCTCTGCTTTTTGTTCCACCGTCAGCGTCAGGTCGAACTTAGCGATCTCCACATCGAAGGCCAACTCGCTCAGGTGTAGCCCCGGCAGTTCCATCACTGGCGACGCATCAATCAGGGTGAAGGCGACCTGGAACAGCGGCGAGTAGCTCGGGTTGCGTTCCGGCCGCAGTTCCTCCACCAGTTTCTCGAAGGGGGCGTCCTGGTGAGCGTAGGCCTCCAGAGTCACCCGGCGCACCCGCACCAGCAATTGTTCAAAGGTCGGATTTCCCGACAGGTCGATGCGTAGCGCCAGCGTGTTGACGAAGAAGCCGATCAGGTCCTCGACCTCGGCCCGGGTCCGTCCCGCGATGGGGGATCCCACGACGACGTCCCGCTGGCCGGTGTAGCGCGAGAGGAGGGCCTGGAAGGCGGCCAGCAGCGTCATAAACAGCGTCGTGCCCGCTCGCCGGCCCAGGTCTCGTAACCCTGCCACCAATTCCGCCGGCAGTTCGATCCGCTGGTGCCCGCCATAGTAACTCTGGACCGGGGGGCGAGGCCGGTCGGTGGGCAATTCCAACAGTGCCGGGGCCCCGGCTAACTGCTCCCGCCAGTAGGCCACCTGGGTCTCCAACACGTCTCCCCCCAGCCACATCCGCTGCCAGGCGGCGTAGTCGGCGTACTGGATCGCCAGTTCCTCCAGCGGCGACGGTTCGCCGGTGACGAAAGCCTCGTACAGGGTGCGTAACTCCCGCACCAGCACGTCCATCGACCAGCCATCCGATACGATGTGGTGCACGTTCAGCAGCAGGACGTGATCGTTCGCCGCCAGCCGCAACAGCCGCACCCGCACCAGGGGGCCGGTCTCCAGGTCGAAGGGCCGGTGGGCCTCCGCCTGCGCCCGTTGCCGCGCCTCGGCCTCTCGTTGCTCTGCCGGGTAGGCGGTCAGGTCCGTCACGTCCAGCGTCACCGGGCGAGCGGGGTGAATCACCTGGTGGGGCTCGCCGGCCATCGCCGCGAACGTGGTCCGCAGCGCCTCGTGCCGCCGCACGATCTCGCCCAGGGCCTGCGCCAGCGCGTCGACGTCCAGCTCGCCGGTGAGGCGCAGCGCGAAGGGCACGTTGTAGAAGGGGCTATCCGGCTCCAGCTGATTCAGGAACCACATCCGCTGCTGGGCGAAGGAGAGGGGTAGGTTGCCCTCCCGGCTCACCGGTTCAATCGGCGGGGTCAGGGTTTCTTTTTGAGCATCCTGTTGAGCGTTCTGTGCCAGCGCCCGGGCCAGCCCGGCGACGCTCGGCGATTCGAACAGGCGCCGCAGCGGCAGGTCAACCTGCATCGAGCGGCCGATCCGTGAGACGACCTGGGTCGCCGACAGGGAATGTCCGCCGAGTTCGAAGAAGTTGGCCTCGACACTCACGCGCTCGAGTCCCAGGACGTCGCACCAGACTTGGGCGACGAGCTCCTCCACCGGCGTTCGAGGCGCGACGTAGGCGGTCGTGTCTGTGTCCCAATTGAGGGTCGGCAACGCTCGCCGGTCCACCTTGCCGTTGGGTGTCAGGGGCAGCGCCGCCAGCGTCACGAAGGCCGACGGGATCATGTAGGGGGGCAGACGCTCTCCCAGGTAGGCTTGCAATACGTCGGCCCCCGGCGACGGCTCACCCGCCGGCACCACGTAGGCCACCAGGCGCCGGTCGCCGGTGCTCCCCTCGGGCCCGGCCTGTGCGGCGACCACCACCGCGTCGCGCACGTCCTCGCGCTCGCCCAACACGGCCTCAATTTCGCCCAACTCGATGCGGAACCCGCGCACCTTGACCTGTGTGTCCACGCGACCGAGGAAGTCCAGTCGTCCGTCGGGCAACCAGCGGACCAGGTCGCCGGTCCGGTACAGGCGTTTGCCCTCTCTCTCCTCCTCCTTCTCTACTTTCTCCCATGCGAAGGGATCGGGCACGAAGGCTGCCGCCGTCAGGCCCGGCTGATTCAGGTAGCCCCGGGCCAGGCTGGCGCCACCGACGTATAGCTCGCCCGGCACGCCCACAGGCACCGGCTGCCCCGCGCTGTCCAGGACGTACACGCGTACGTGGTCCACTGGCCGGCCAATCGGCGGCAGTCCGGGTACATCTTCGCCCCGCTCGATGCCTCTCACCGGCGTCCACGTGGTCACCACCGTGTTCTCGGTGGGGCCGTAGTTGTTGGCCAACTGGAACCCTAACCCAGCCCTCGGCCAATGACGCAGCCGGTCGCCGCCGGTCAGCAGCATCCGCAGGGCCAGGTCGCCCGATACGTCTGAGAGCGCGCCGTCCGCCAGCGTCTCCAGGACTACCTCGGCCAGCGGCGTCGGCATGAAGCTGATGGTGATCGCGTGTTCCACCAGCCACGCCAGCAACTGCTGGGGCAAGAGTCGCACCGTCTCCGGCGGCACGTACACGCTGGCCCCGACGGTCAGGTAGGGCCAGATCTCCCACACCGAGGCGTCGAAGGCCGGGCTGGCCAACTGGGTGGCCTGATCGGCCGCGGTCACGTCGTACACCCGGCGATGCCAGGCGCACAGGTTGGTCAATTCGCCGTGCTGGACCTGGACACCCTTGGGGCGGCCTGTTGAACCGGAGGTGTAGATCACGTAGGCCAGATTTTCGACCGTCACGTCACACGCCGGGTTGTCCGCCGGTTCGGCTGCTATCATCTCCCAATCGGTATCCAGACAGCGCACGACGGCGTCGTGATCGGGGAGATTTTTCACCAGGCGTTGTTGGGTGAGCAAGACCGGCGCCCGGGTGTCCGCCAGCACGAAGGCCAGGCGTTCGGGCGGATAGGCCGGATCCAGCGGCACGTACGCGCCCCCGGCCTTGAGAATCCCCAGGATCCCCACTACCATCTCGATGGAGCGCTCCACGCAGATACCGACCATTACCTCAGGGCCCACGCCCAGCCGGCGCAGGTGGTGGACCAGCCGGTTGGACCGCTCGTTCAGCTCGCGATAGGTCAACTGCTCACCATCACCAGCCACGGCTACCTGGCCCGGCGCCCGTTCCACCTGGGCCTCAAATTGCTCGTGGACGCAGATCGCACGCGGGGAATCGGCCACCGTCGCGTTCCACGTCTCCAGGATGGTTTCCCGTTCCGACATCGTCAGCAACGGGAGGGCGCTCACCTGTTGGGACGGGTCGGCCACGATACCCGCCAGCAGGGTCTGGAAGTGGCCCAGCATGCGCTCGATAATCGCCGCGTCGAACAGGTCGGTGTTGTACTCCACCTCGGCCTGCATCCCACGCTCGCCATCTTCCACGCTCAGCACCAGGTCGAACCGGGCGGTCTCCAACTCGAGGGGGCGTTCGCTCAGGCGTAAGCCGGGCAATTCCGCCGCCGGGGATGCTTCCACCAGGGTGAACACGACCTGGAACAGCGGTGAGTAGCTCAGGTTCCGCTCTGGTCGCAACTCCTCCACTAGCTTCTCGAAGGGCACGTCCTGGTGGGCGTAGGCGCCCAGGGTCACCTCGCGCACCCGCGCCAGCAACGTCTCGAAGGTCGGATCGTCGGTCAAATCGGCTCGTAGCGCCAACGTGTTGACGAAGAAGCCGATCAGATCCTCGACCTCGGCCCGGGTCCGCCCGGCGATGGGCGTCCCCACGACGACGTCCCCCTGGCCGGTGTAGCGGGAAAGGAGGGCCTGGAAGGCGGCCAGCAGCGTCATAAACAGCGTCGTGCCCGCTCGCCGGCTCAGGGCTCTCAGGCCCTCTGCTAACTCGCCCGGCAGTTCGATGCGCTCCCGGTTGCCCCGGTAGCTCTGCACCGGCGGGCGCGGTCGGTCGGTGGGCAATTCTAACAGGGCCGGCGCACCAGCCAACTGCTCCTGCCAGTAAGCGACCTGGGTTTCCAGGGCGTCTCCCGCCAGCCAGGCCCGCTGCCAGGCGGCGTAGTCGGCATACTGGATCGCTAACTCCTCCAAAGGCGACGGCTCGCCCGCCACGAAAGCCCCGTACAGCGCGCGCAACTCTTGCGCCAGCACGTCCATCGACCAGCCGTCCGACACGATGTGGTGGATGTTCAGCAACAGAACGTGATCGTTCGCTGCCAACCGCAACAACTGCACCCGAATCGGGGGACCGGTCTCCAGGTCGAAGGGGCGGTGGGCCTCCGCCTGCATCCGTCGCTGCGCCTCCGCCTCCCGCTCCTCCGCCGGGTAGGTGGTCAGGTCCGTCACGTCCAGCGTCACCGATTGGGCCGGGTGGATCACCTGGTAGGGCTCGCCGTCCACCGCCGCAAACGTGGTCCGCAGCGCCTCGTGCCGCCGCACGATCTCGCTCAGGGCCTTCTCCAACGCGCTCACGTCTAACGCGCCAACGAGACGCAGGGCCGACGGCACGTTGTAGAAGGGGCTATCCGGTTCCAGCTGGTTGAGGAACCACATCCGCTGCTGGGCGAAGGAGAGGGGCAGGGTGCCGTTCCGCTCGACCGGCTCCAGGGGCGGGATTTGCATCTCCGCCCGCTGCCCTTGCGCCCGTTCCAGTACCCGGGCCAGTCCGGCGACGGTCGGCGATTCGAACAGTTGCCACAGCGATAGCTCGGCCTTCGCCATGCGGCGGATCCGCGAGACGATCTGGGTCGCCGACAGGGAATGGCCGCCCAGGTCGAAGAAGTCGGCCTCGACGCTTACCCGCTCGAGTCCCAGGACATCGCCCCAGATTCCGGCGACGATCTCCTCCGCCGGCGTCCGGGGCGCGACGTAGGCTCCCGCTAGCGCCGCTTCTAAATCCGGCGCCGGCAGCGCCCGCCGGTCGACCTTGCCGCTGGGCGTCAGCGGGAGTTCTGCCAGGGGGACGAAGAAAGCGGGTATCATGTAAGCGGGCAATTTGTCGCGCAGGAAATCGCGCAACGTGCCCGCCGGGGGAGCGTCCCCGGAAACGGGCACCACGTAGGCTACCAGACGCAGGGCGCCGGCTGCGTCATCCCGGGCCACGACGAACGCCTGGCTCACGTCGGGGTGCTGGTCCAACGCGGCCTCGATCTCGCCCAGTTCGACGCGGAATCCCCGCACCTTCACCTGGCGGTCCACCCGTCCCAGGAATTCGAGGTGGCCGTCGGGGAGGTAGCGCACCAGGTCGCCGGTCCGATAAAGCCGTCCACCCTCTCTCTCCTCTTCCCTCTCCCTTCTCCCCTCTGTAAGAGGATTGGGTACGAAGGCTGTTGCTGTCAGTGCCGAGCGGTCCAGGTAACCCTGGGCCAGCCCGTCTCCACCAAGGTAGAGTTCGCCGGGGGTGCCGACGGGGACTGGGCGCATATCGTGGTCCAGCACGTAGGTCTGGACGTTGCGAATCGGCCGGCCGATGGGGACTTCGCCCGTGTCGCCCGCTCGGGCTGCCGGGCCGGTCAGGTCACACCGGGTCGCGACGATGGTCGCCTCGGTGGGACCGTAGGTGTTCATCAGCACGGTGCGTTCATCTACCCGCTCTCGCCAGGCGGCCACCCGGTCGGGTAGCGCCCGTTCTCCGCCGATGATGACCAAGCGCACCGACGGGGGAAGCGAAAGGCCGTCTGTAGCGAGACCATCGCAGAGCCGGTGCCAGTAGGCGGTCGGGAGGTCCAACACGCTCAGTCGCCAGTCGGCACACGCCTGCAAGAAGGTGTCCAACGTGTCGATCATCGACTCCGGACGCAAAACCAGGGTGCCGCCACCCAGCCAGCAGGGGTAGATCTCCTCGGCGCTGGCGTCGAAACTGATGGAAGCGAACTGAAGTACCCGGTCCTCTGCCCCGATGTCGTAATCGTGCACCGCCGACAGGGTATGATTGACCAGAGCCTGGTGGGAGATGAGCACGCCCTTGGGCCGTCCCGTCGAGCCCGACGTGTAGATGACGTAGGCCAGGTTCCTGGCATCTGCACCGGTTGCCGGATTGGTTTCGCGGCACGCGCCCATCGCGGGCCAATCGGCGTCCAGGCAGACGATTTTCGGCGTTGGGCCATCGCGCTCCGCCAGGCATCCGGAGACGAGGTCGAGGAATCGCGCCTGGGTCAGGACGATGCGCGCCTGGGTGTCATTCAACATGAAGGCCAGTCGCTCTGGGGGATAGAGAGGATCGAGGGGGACGTAACCGCCGCCCGCTTTCAACACGCCCAGCAGACCGACCATCATCTCCGGCGAGCGCGCCATGCATACGCCCACCAACGACTCCGATCCGGCACCCTGCGCGCGGAGGTAGTGGGCCAATTGGTTCGCCCGGCGGTTCAACTCCCCGTACGTCAGGTGTTCGTTATGAGACACGAGAGACACGAGAGCGACGCTGTCGGGACACTGTGTTACCTGGTCCTCGAACAACGCGTGGATGCACGTTTCACGCGGGTAATCTACCTGGGTGTCGTTCCAGGCAAACAGTAGCTGTTGACGCTCCTCTACGGTCATTAATGGAGATACGGACTCCTGATCGGGCGCCAACGGTGTTGACTTGGCTTGAGCGAGGATGTTTCCTTCGGGCGGACTTGTAGGTTGTGCGTCGGTCTTGCGCATAGATGACTCCAGAAGCGGACGTAAGTGTTCGGTCTTCGATTGAAATCGACGCCGGGCAAGTTCAAACCGGCCAAAGGCTGGTTGCCTTAGCTCGACAACCAGCGTTCAGCAGGTTTGATGCGGTATCAAGCAACGAATTCACTCGTTGTTGGCGGCGGACTGCCCAGCAGACTCCATCTTCTTGCGTAAGCTAAGGGGCCGCATGTCGGTCCACACTTCCTCGATGTAGGCCAGGCAATCTTCCTTGGGGCCCTCTTCACCAACCGCTTTCCACCCTAATGGGATCTCACGATAAGCCGGCCAGATGGAATACTGCTCCTCGTGGTTGACGACCACTTTGTAGATCACGTCATTTTGTTCTTCTCTATACATGTTTCTCCTCCAGAATCTCGAGATGGCCTGTTCCCTCTAAGGTTGCGAGATCGACGTCAGCCACGCAGCGTACCTTGACGTAGTTGAGCGTCAGGTCTCCCGCCAGGTGAACGCTTCCGGTGGCTTGATCGAAGTCGGCCTGCTGGGCGTCGGTGAGGGCTTCGTCGAGCCGGACACCGAGTTCCGTTCCCCCCCGGGTATCGGTAAACGTGACCAGCACGTACCCTCGATCAATGCTGTCCTTCAACGCACCTGGGGTCTCCACCCGGCGCAGGCGCACCGGATGGTCACCTTCTGACAATCGCTGTACCAATTCATCCATTTCACTCTCTCCTATCCCGGACGAGCCAGACCCAATAAGGAATCGCCGACTAGCATCAGATCAACCCCAATAAAGACCGGGGGGCCAACCCATGGGAAAAGCGCCATCCCCATCGATCCAACGGCAAATCAAGGTCTGCAACCGTCTAAAAGCCGTGAATTCATCGCCAGTCAGGGCGATGCACTTGCGCGCCAGCGCTGATTTCAAATCGATCTCGCAGGCGCTACGGAAAGAGGAATCGGTCGCCAACACGTGGGCCAAACGCATCAGATTACTATTGTTCATCACAAAATCTCCTTTTTAACTCACCTCTCACTAAACAAATGCGCAAGATTGTCCTGCAACAGATCGGTCGTCAAATCATCCTTCAAGACGAATCCATCTGCTCCCACTTTCAAGCTCTGTCTCATAAACTCAATGTTCTGATAGGCGGTTGTCAATATCACAATGGTGTCTGGCGCCAGACGCTTGATCCGGCGGGTCGCCTCAAGACCGTTCATCACCGGCATCACAATATCCATGAGCACAACCCCGGGATCTCGATCCATTTGCTCAACAGCCTCAAGACCATTGGCCGCCTCCCCCACCACACACCACAGGGGGTTGCCCAACACGACTTGACGGAGCATCCTACGTGCAAGATGATGGTCATCAACTATGAGAAATTTCATACGTTAATCGGCCAATCCCGCTCATATCTGACAAAGCACAGCGTCTCGAAGCACCCGTTAATCGAAAGTCCGGTATTCTCACATACTATCCAACATTCGTGATCAAAAGCCTGATTTTCTATCACGAATCACACGAATGGTCGAATTTCACGAATGCTTTTCACAATTAGAAGTCGAAATTCGTGTCACCTGTCCATTCGTGTCATTCGTGATCCAGAGATGTTTGGTTATAAATTCTCACACTTTTTACATTCCACGAAACAAACCTGATTCTATTAAAGCATATTCCTGCAAAAAAAACAACGGCGTGAACGACAGTTTGTACCCTGTCGTTCACGCCAGTTTTTTATGCCAACTACCTGTCGTATCCGACAGGTAAGCCAAACTTCTACGACACAGTTGCCTGGAAAATCACATCTCCACCAATCCCCTCTGGATCGCTCGCGACGTGAGCTCAATTCTCGTAGAAACCCCCACCTTTGAGAGAAGATTGGAGACGTGAAAGCGTACCGTACGCTCTGAAATGAGGAGGAGATCGGCGGCTTCTTGATTGGAATACCCCTTGACCACCAATCTCAGGACCTCTCGCTCCCGTTCTGTCAATTGTTCCTCGTGTGTGCAAGCGGTAGATTTGCCTTCAATCATGTGTTGAACGACTTTGTCAGCGATTTGGGGGCTTAGCCAGGTCTGGCCCCGTGTCACCGCACGAATCGCATCGACCACGTAATCCACGGCGTCGTCTTTGAGCAAATACCCATTCACACCCTCAGCGAGCATTCTGAACACATACCGGTCATAGGCATACGCCGACAGCACGATAATGTTCAATTTAGGGCAGCGAGGGCGGATCTCCCGGACGACGGATAGGCCATCCATTTCAGGCATTTGCACGTCCAGGACAAACACGTCTGGTTGCATCGATTCGACAAACTTCAAAGCCTGTGAACCATCGGCTGCTTCGCCTACGACCTTGATACCTGGCTCCCGCTGAAGCGCGCTACAGACGCCGAAACGGACAATCGGATGGTCATCAGCTAAAACTACTCGTATTTCATCCAATGGAGACCTCCTCTCGAACCTAACGCCGTTCAAACAGTGTGAAAAGCGACTACTCCCGCGGGTCTACGCGGATGGGGGAAACGACTTCATGATATACAGACGTAGATCCACCCAAATCAATACATGTAGGAGTTTTAATATGAAGTCGAGTCCTTTAGCAAATCTTGACTTTTTTGAGCAACCTACACGGGTATTCGAACGCGCAAGCGTGTACCCTTCCCGGGTCGAGATGTCAATTCAAACTCACCTTCCAATAGCTCGACCCGTTCACGAATACCGAGTAAACCAAAATGGCCCTCGACGACCAGTTGCTCCATCGCATCAGGCACGACAAAACCAACACCATCATCCTGGATTTCCAGATCCACGTTCGCCCCATCCCGGTACATCCGCACCATCACCAGGCTGGCATCGGCGTGCTTGATGATATTGGACAAAGCTTCTTGGTGAATTCTAAGCAAAAACACTGCCCTGTGTTCCTGAAGCTCCCAATCCGTATCGTCCTCTAACTGCAATCGAACCTCCAGGCGATGTTGTCCCCCCATCTCCTCGGTGTAGGCCTGGATGGCGGAAGCGAGACCAAATGCGTCCAACAGTGGCGGACGTAGTTCTCTACAAATACACCTCAACTCGTTTACGAGTTCACTCATTTCTTCTCGCGTTCTATCCAGCCCCAAACGCACGTCACAACTCTCGATCTGAGCGAGATACTCGCCTAACTGGTATCGCAAGGAAATCAGCTTTTGAACGGGGCTGTCGTGGAGTTCCCACGCCAGGCGTTTCCGTTCCTCCTCCCGGACAATCAAGAGCTGTTGATGCATCTGCCCAAGAATTCGATGACTGGTCTCGACTGTCTCCTTCTGCAAGCGCAGTTCCTCCACCATCAAGACGTTCTTGACCGCCACCGCAATCTGATGGCTGAGCGTTTCGAGGATCTTCAAATCGTCCAGAGCGAAGCGTTCGTGTCCTACCCGCGGCCCCAGCAACAACAAACCGAGCAGTTTCCCGTCGCTGACGATGGGCGACCACCAACGAAACGCCGTATTGTCCACCAGCTTTTGCTCTGATGACCTCAGATTTCTCCGCACGACGTCTCTCTGAAGTCGATATACCTCGATCGGGCGATTGATCTTGACGAGGTAGCGTCCCAATGCACCATCTATCGCCACGCTCAAGAGAGCTAGGTCTACGAAACTTTCGCCATATTGCTGCCCCACCACCTGGGACGGGTTACAGACGTCCGGCAACAACAACGCGGCCCCACGCACCCGCAACGCATCACCCACGTACCTCAATAGTGAATCCTCCAATGCGGAGCGGTCCAAGCGACCGGTCAAGTAACGACTCACGTCGCTTACCAAACTTTCATAATCGTACCAGCCACCATAGAAAACCTGATCGACAATCCGCTTGAATCGATCCCGTAAAGGGATCGCGGCCACACTCGTAATGATCAAAAGCGAGATGCCGATCAACTCGTGGGCAAACACAGCACCAGGTAAAAAGCGATCGAGTAAGCGCAAGAGCAGGATGTAAACACAAACCGGAAGAAACGCAACAGCCAGATAGACCAGGCTATGACCCAACACCAAATCGACTCGTAATAGATCGAAACGCACGATGGCATACCAATACGTCAAAGGAGTAAATATCAAAAAAAGCAACGTCAGGGGATAGGGTATGAAGGGAAACCCGAAAATATCCGGCAAGATCGAGAAAAACAAAACCGGGGCGAAACTCCACCCGGTGCCCAACACAACAACGCGGAGACGGCGCTTCGTATCCGCTGACTTGCTAATCACATAGGTATAGCCTAGCCAGGCCAGACATCCCAAGACAGAAGCGCCCAACACGATCCGGACGCCCACTATCCCCCACGTTGCACGCCAGTGATGGGATACAGGACCCACCAACAGATAGGGCAATCCCAGCGCTGCGGCCAAAACGTAGGCCGCCAGTAAAATATATCGCTGAGGTCTCTGTAAGGCTGTATCGAAAAGCGTGAAGTGAAAATGCAACAACAACGGCCCCAACACACAGGAAAAAATACCGAATAAATGCCCGGCCCAAACCAGCCCGATGCCGGACAGGGTTCCCGCCACCAGCACCACACTGCCTAGCAGGCAAAAAGCTCGAAAAAGACGAATCGTCTGGTTCCGATACGAGGATCCCAATACCAGCACACTGATGCCCCAGTAACTAAAGGCAACGAGGAGAGGAGAGATCATCTCTAACCGTCCCAAGCGTGTCGTCGGGAACAGGCGAAGCGATCGGGAAATCTGCTGGCCATTTCTCTCGACGACGACGTTGAGCGTATCCCCCGGTTGTCCTTGCGTAAATGGCCAATGCCAGGCGTCGACGACGTGCTCGTCAATCGCGATCACTCGATCACCTAACCGGACGCCTACCCGTTCAGCCGGCCCGTCAGATGCCAATGTACTGACACGAAAATTCGCATCCCAATACATACCCAACTCGGCTCGAAACAATACGCCTATTATGGCATATACGTTGAAGAGCAATACCGCGATCAGGCTACAGATCTCCAGCCAGCGTCCAATGGAACAGGAAGGTCGCATTTTCACGTGTCGAGACCTGGCCCGGATAGAGACGGAACGAGGAATGCGCAGATTGCCAGACTCTCGTCCAACGTCGCCGACGATGAACACCAGATACCATGCGATTGCTTAGCCCTTGAACGCGCCTTCCTTTGGATCAAGTTCCCTCCTCACAAAATCACGATGCGCGGAATCAAGCACAACAAGCGGTCCAAGTGAGAGCCGGTCAGCAACGTCCGTCGCAGAGCAGACTCTGCCTGTTGTCCAAGAATCTCGATCTGCAGAAGTTGATAGTACTTGCACCCCAGATCATCAAGCAATTCCCGCAACTGTGAAGCCGCCTGCTCATCCACCGCCGCTTGAGTCAAGAGAGCTTCCAGGCGCTCGATTTCTACCGGCCCGGCTACTGTCCGTCCATAGACGACCGGCAGTGATGCTTGTCCGGGTCGAAAATCAGACAAATTCCCCGGCGTATAAGCGTCTTTGTAATCATCACAGACCTGGAGCAACTGTCCCAGGATACGACCAAAGTCAGCGTAAGCAGATAGAACCTCCGCCGCTGGATTGCCCAACCGGGCGCCCGCCCAACAAGCCAACGCAAACAAAGCCCCACTCTTGGCTGCAGCGACACGCCAGTACCGCGCTACCGCGTCCTCGCCCTCCTCCTTTCCGCCGGACAAATCAACGTGCTGTCCCATAGCCATGGTCAAAGCTGCCTGATGAAACTGGGCGATCAAATCCAGGCAAAGCTGAGCGTCCTCCATCTCCATCAATACAAGCGGGATCGCCGCGAGGCAGGCACTGGCTACATTGAGCGCCTCAGCCTGGCTCAATCCAGCCCAATCCTGTGACTCGAACTCATCATCTTCTACTGCATCAAACAACTCGGCAGCTACGTAAAGCAAGAGCCAGGCCGCCAGGACAGGTATGACCTGTTCCGACGCTGCTCCTGCACTGATGGCGCAATGGGAACACAGATGCACCAGCGATTGTGCCTCAAACAAATTCTGATTTGCACAATCGAAGGTGTCGCGCATGACCGCCGGCCATCCCGCATAATCTTCCCAGGCAGGTAGATCGGCAAGCCACCTTAGAGCTTTGTCAACAAGCATGATTTCAATTCATCACTATGTATACGGTGAGGATTCCGCATAGTAGGGGCTATTGGAGGTAAAGGGAAAATCGAAGTTCGCGCTATCAACGGTATCATCTCAAAAGTAGAAACCGTCGCAATGCAACAAAGAATAACACAAACATCGGGGCTTGTCAAATCAACCCACTCTCTCACCTTAAATCATTGCATTGCCTCATACAATACACTCCGCAAAGAATTTCACAGGATAGGCACTAACCTGTCAGAGCCTGGGCCGAAACAGTTGACACAATGCCTCGATTGACTTACAATCTACAGCCAGGACACGAGCGCTGTCAAAAACCAAGGCGGTTCTTTGGGATTTCGCATGGCCGTGGTGAGAGATTAGCCACGAATCCTTCGACTACGCTCAGGACAGGTTTGCACGAATTAACACGAAAAACCCAAAGATTAGTGACAATTCGTGTCATTCGTGGCAAAAAATTGACCACTTGCTAAGCCGAGCAGGCGAACTAGCAGAGAGCCACCAAGGAGAAGATGAAAATGGCAGGCAAGCCATGACCCCACTACTAGAACGAATTCAAGCGCTAACAAAATCGACGGACGCCGGGACGCGCGACCTGCAAATCATCCGTCAACGAGACGTGCATAAACTGGCCGACGACACCGGACGCACCGTCCAAGAGATCGAATTGACCGCGCTGGAGGCCGAAATCGTCCCCTGGCGCTACCTGCGCAACCTCGGCACGCTCGGCGTGGCGGGGCAGATCAAGCTCCTCCAATCGACCGTCGCCATCGTGGGACAGGGCGGCCTGGGCGGTTACGTCTCGGAGGCGCTGGCCCGCACAGGCGTCGGGCGGCTGGCCGTGATCGACGGCGACGTCTTCGCCGAGCACAACCTCAACCGGCAACTTCTCAGCGCCGAGCGTAACCTGGGGCTGTCCAAGGTCGAGGCCGCCCGGCGACGCATCGCCCAGATCAACAGCGCCGTCGAGGTGATCGCCCACGAGACGATGCTCACCGCCGAGAACCTGCCCCGGCTCCTGGAAGGGGTCGACGTCGTCGTGGACGCCCTCGA